>JBDTRV010000188.1:0-5716 GCA_039931475.1 Burkholderiales bacterium
ACATCATGCGCGGCTGCTTCGGTGGCTGCACCTTCTGCTCGATCACCGAGCACGAAGGGCGCGTGATCCAGAGCCGGTCGGAAGACTCGGTGATCCGCGAGATCGAGGAGATCCGCGACAAGGTCGAAGGGTTCACCGGCACCATCTCGGACCTCGGCGGGCCAACCGCGAACATGTACCGCATCGGCTGCAAGTCACCCGAGATCGAGGCCGCCTGCCGCAAACCGAGTTGTGTTTATCCGGGGATCTGCTCGAACCTGAACACGAACCACGACCCGCTGATCGCGATGTACCGGCGCGGCCGCGCACTCAAGGGCGTGAAGAAGATTTTGATCGGCTCCGGCTTGCGCTACGACCTCGCGGTCGAGTCGCCCGAGTATGTGAAGGAGCTGGTGCAGCACCACGTCGGCGGCTATCTCAAGATCGCGCCCGAGCACACCGAGCAAGGGCCGCTCACGAAAATGATGAAGCCCGGCATCGGCAGCTACGACAAGTTCAAGCGGATGTTCGAGCAGTTTTCGGCCGAGGCCGGCAAGAAGCAGTACCTGATTCCGTACTTCATCGCCGCGCACCCCGGCACAACCGATGAAGACATGCTGAGTCTTGCGATCTGGCTCAAGAAGAACGGTTTTCGCGCCGACCAGGTGCAGGCGTTCTACCCGAGTCCGATGGCGACCGCGACCGCGATGTATCACAGCGGCAAGAACCCGCTGCGAAAGATCGGCCGCGAGAGTGAAAGCGTGCCGATCGTGCGCGGCGAAAAGCAGCGGCGGCTGCACAAGGCGTTGCTGCGCTATCACGACTCGAACAACTGGCCGTTACTGCGCGAGGCGCTAAAAAATATGGGCCGGGCCGACCTGATCGGCAACGGCAAACAGCATCTGATTCCGACCTGGCAGCCGCTTGAGGGCGCGGCCTACAGCAGCGCGCGGCGCAAGAATTCGACGCCAAAGGTTGGGCCGGCGAAGCCCCGGCCGGGCCGCATCCTGACGCAGCACACAGGTCTTCCGCCGCGTGACAACGGAGCGGGCGCCGGGCGCGGTGGCAATTCATCGCGAACGAAGTGACGTTGAGCTGGCGCGGCGAGCGCCAGCGATAGATTGTCGGTCAGTAAAGCCGAGTTTCGCTCACCCAGTGGCGCTTTCTAGCTCTTGATTCTGTAGCAATAGAGCGTGTGGCCGCCATTCTTGGATACACCCACACCCCAGTGCGACATCGCGCCGATAGCTTGAGTTGATCGGCGATCTGGCCTACCATTCATCTCATGTGCTTCGTCCTTCTTATTGCCGCGAACCGCGGCGCAACCCCACAAGCCGCCGCAATGGCTGCTTGCCGCCTGCGTGGAAGTGCAGAGCGGCCCGGGGCGGGGACAGCCACCTGCTTGCCGGCCGCACACCCTTAAGCCCGGCGATCATTTCCAGACCCGACTCGCGCAACCTCTGATCGCCGGGCACTAAAGCCCCAGCGATGTGGCGAGCGTTTGCTTCATTCAAGCAAATCGCCGCCTTCAAAAAATGCAAGAGGAGAGCTTCATGGAAATGTTGGCGAAAGACCGCACCCTCACCGAACTCGACTGCGCTCGTCTCACGATCTTGCTGCGCCGCGCGGCGCGCGATCGATCCGCCGCGCCGTTGCCAGTCTTGCCGACCGGCAAGCTGCGCGATTTTGTGGCGGTCGTGTCGCCGCGCCATGTGCCGCATGACGTGGTCACGATGTATTCGCAGGTCGTGGTCAGGCACGTTGGCACCGATTGGCGCGAAACGCTGACGCTGTGCTATCCGCCCGATGCGAATCCCGCTGCCGGGTTTGTCTCGATTCTTTCCCCGGCGGGCTGGAGCTTGCTCGGACTTGCCGTCGGCGCGGTGGCGCGCTGGTCCGACCCGTCAGATCCGGCGGGCGAACACAACGAAGTGGAGGTCGAGGAGATCTTGTTCCAACCGGAGTCGAGCGGCGACTATTCGATGTAGTCGCCCTGGGTTTTTGTCGCCCACTGGTGATGCAAGGGTCCGGGTCTTCGGGGTCGGGCCGCATCGATTGGCTCATGAGCCAGCCAGTTCATGCATCCCCGAAATCCGCCCCAACCGGCGGTACAACAGGAGAACAGTATGAAAAGCCGTTTCAATTCCAGGAACAACTCTGGCACCGACGTCGTGCGTGAATATCAGCGCGCGGGTACTTTCATGGTCGGGTTTCTGGCGCGCGAGAATCTGATCACGCTGGACGCGCTGTCGGACTACTGGCGGCAGTCGTTCCTCGTCTGGTTCCATCCCACGCCGGCCGTCGGCTATCTGGGCCGGATGGATTCACCAGAGCGTTGACGGGCCTACGGTTAGGGTTTTAGTAACAAGAATGGCCGTTTGCGCTGGTACAGCGGGCTTGTGACGCTACAAACAACGTAGCACTCACCGACCCGCCAAACCGCGGCGCATTCAGGCCATCGGCCCACCGCGCTCCTCACCAGACGGAGCAACAGCGCAACCACCACGAACGCATTCACTCTCGCGACTCGGGTGCGCTGCCCCATCCCCTGGGTTCAACTACTGCGCGAAGCGCTCAAGGGCGACCCTGGGCAAACAGCGTGGCTTGCCGCCCCGAAAAGCCGCAGCCTCAAGGCTGGTAGCACGCGCCGGCCGTGTCGTAGGTGATGCCGATAAGTTCCTCGCCACCGCCGCCCCAGACGTTGCCGCCAGTGAAGATGAGGCAGCCTTCGCCCTTGTAGAACGCCTGCATGCGGCGCGCGTCGTTGCCGAAGTAAAACGGGATCCAGCGTTTGCCCGATTCGTAGGAATGGGTGCGGTCCGGCGCGCGATCCATGACCTCTTGCACCTCGCGCGACGTCATGCCGATCTCCAGTTTGGCGAACCGGGCGTTAGGGCCCGCCGAGCCGGTGATCTCGCCGCTGAACTTGCCGTCGCGCGACTTGGCGGTTTGCGGTGCATTGCCGGCCGGGGCCGTGGCGCTAGGGCTTGTGGCCGCCGGCGCGGCGGTGCTGGAGGTGTCCCGGTTCTGCGTCGCGCAGGCGCCGAGCAGAGCCGTCACGGCGAGGGTTGCAAGAGTTTTGACGATGGCCGTGTGCATGGGGTAGTTGCTTTCAGGGGTTGGCGCCGGTCGGATCGACAGGCGGGAACGCATTGCAGGAATGCGGCGTGTGGCCGCGAACGATCCGATCCCGGTCGTTCTCCGAGCCAAGTTGAACCGAAAATGGATTTGGCTACGTTCGCCCAAACGTTGTGAAGTAAGGCCCGGGCGGATGCCCGTAAGAGGGACCGTGGCCGAGCCTTGCCTGTTGCATTCAGCGCCGATTCGGCGCTCATTCCATTTTCAGATCAATCGCGGGCGCGAAGCCGACATAGTGCACGATTGATATGGGATCGGAATCAAGCCTCGCTGGACGCAAGAATCATGTGGTCTAGCTGGGCCTTGGGCACGCCCAGAATATGCTCGCGGCGCTTGATGTAGAGCGCAACTCCCAATGCACCCCAGACGAGCAGCGCGATCCACGACGGTGTCTTGAGCGCGCCGGGCGAACCGGGGATCAACAACAGGCCGAGGAACGACAGCGCGCTGAGTGCGCCGAGCGCGGAGAGAATCTTCTTGAACGGTGACACGCAACCCTCGTAGTCCTTGCCCTTGCTTGCCGCGTTCCATTTGAAGCAGCGGTAGGCTGCGGCGCAGCAGTAGAAATAAGCGATGGCGACGCCAGTGGCGGCCATGTCGACGACCCAGAGCAGCACCTCGCGGCCAAACCAGGGGGCGATCAGGCAGATGGCGCAGGTGGTGATGATGCCCACCTTGGGCGTGCGGTACTTGGGGTGCAGCTGGCCAAATGCCGCCGGCAGGAACCTGGCGCGTCCCTGCGCGAACATCAAGCGGCTGGTCGAAATGTAGAACCCGTTGAGGCCGGTGGCGATGCCCATCAGCAGCGACAGCGAAAGCGCGGTAAGGCCGAGCGTGCCCATCGTGCCTTTCACGACCTCGCCGGTGCCCCACACCGGGGACTGGGCGACCAGATCGGACCAGGGAATCGCGATCGCGGTGGCCATGATCAGCATTCCATAATGGACCGCCGCCATGATGAGCGCCAAGACGATGAGCATGAATGCCTTGGCCGGCGAGAAATCGAATTCTTCCGCCGCCTGCGGCACGCTGTCGAAGCCGACGTAGGCCCAAGGCGCGATCGCGACGATCGCGAAAACGGCCGACCATGCCGATATTTCAGGGTTGAACAGCGGGCGCATGTTGGCAAAAGAGGTCGTGTCCGACATCAGCATCCCGATCACGACGAACAAGGCGCCCGCGACCAGCAACAGGCAGAAGTAGTACTGACTGCGGCCCGACAGGCTGCCGCCGCGAATGTTGATTCCGGCAAAGAGTATCAGCGCGAAGCTGGCGATGAGCACTTCGCCGAGGTACACATCCCAGCCAGCCACTTGGTACATGCGGCCGAACGTGGCGATGTCAGGCAGCAGGAATTTCGCCAGCAACGCGAGCGCCGACGCGTTCAGGGCGACGATCGACATGTAGCCAAGGGTCAGGAACCACCCGCAGAAGAAGGCGTGGGTTCGCCCGAAGCCGAGGTAGGAATAAGAAAAACCGCCCCCCGTGACCGGATAGATCTTGATCAGGAAGCCGTAACTCACGCCGATGACGATCATCAGCACCGCGCCGATGCCAAGACCAAGAATGGCGCCCATCGGGCCGGCCATGGCGATCCAGTCCGCCGGCAACACAAAGCTGCCCCAACCGATCGCCGAACCAAATGCGATGGCCCAGACCCACTGGGGTTTCAGGCATTTTTCAAGTTGCTCGCGCTGCTCCAGATCGCTCATGGATTACCTCCAATAGTTGTGGTTGCCTGGCGTGTTGCCCTGGCGTGCATAGGGTGCATCGACTCGCACGCACCATACCTTGATCCAGGACAAACATACAACACAACGCCGGGAGAAACCCTACTTTCAATCTCGAATCAACCGTGCACCTTGGCGGCCTCTTCGCAACTTGCTCGATCCTCACCGGCGCGCGTCAAGGCTGTTGCCGATCCATCCTGGCGCTCACGCCGTCAACCCGGCCAGGCCCATCACGTAGCGGATGACCAGCGCCACCACGAACAGCGCCGCCACGCTGGCAACCCAGATCAGCGCGAGCCAGCCGATGCGCTTGAACCAGTTCGGTTGCGTGGCTTCGTCGCCTGAAGGTGGAGACAGCGGAGAGTGCGGAGCGTTCGGCATCGATCGACCCGCGCGGTCAGTGATAGCCCGCCGACGCGTCCACCTTTCCGCGGAACACGTAGTAGCTCCAGGCGGTGTAGGCCAGGATCGTCGGCACGATCAAAAGCGCGCCGACCAAGGTGAAGCCCATGCTTTGCGGCGGCGCCGCGGCCTGCCAGATCGAGATGTCGGGCGGCACCACGTTCGGCCAGACGCTGATCCCGAGGCCGCTGTAGGCGAGGAACACCAGGCACAAGGTCAGAAAGAACGGGCCAGCCTCGGCCTCGCGATGGTGCCCGAGCGCGCGGTACAACAGCCAGGTACAAAGGGCGAACAAAATCGGCACCGGCATGAAGATCAGGATGTTGGGAATACCGAACCAGCGCTCGGCGATTGCCTGGTGCGTGACCGGCGTCCAGATGCTGATGACCGCCACCACGGCCAGCAGCACCAGGGTCAGCGGCCGGCCGATCCTTCTCATGCGCGCTTGCAGCGGGCCGGTGGTTTTC
>JBDTRV010000189.1:0-5679 GCA_039931475.1 Burkholderiales bacterium
AGATACTGTGGCTGCGCGACAACGAACCTGATGTCTGGCGCTGCACGCACCAGTTCCTGCCGCCCAACAGTTTTGTCAACGCGCAACTCACGGGCCAGGTTGCCGTGGACCACAGTTCTGCCGGCAATATCGGCGGCGTCTACGACGTTGAGCGCCGTGCTTGGTCTGACGAGGCGCTGCGGATGCTCGGACTTCCGCGTTCGATGATGCCGGATCGGCTCGTCGAGTCCAGCGCCGTGGTCGGCCCGCTTCTGCCCGCCTGGGCCGAGCGGCTCGGTCTGCCAGTCGGAACGCCGGTCGTGGCCGGTGGTGTCGACGCGGCGGTTGCGACGCTCGCCGCCGGCGCCGCGCAGCCGGGCAATCATGTCGCGATGATCGGCACCAGCATGTGCTGGGGCACGATCCGCGCGAGTGTCGACGCGCGCCACGGTCTGATCAGCATGCCGCATGTGTTCAATGGAGCCGAAGATCTCTACGTGTTCGGCGGCGCGATCACGGCCGGAGCCTCCGTCAGTTGGTTCCGTGAAACCTTTTGCCAGGCCGAAATCGCCGCGGGCCGCGAGCAGGGGGTCGATCCGCATGCGTTGCTCGAACGTGACGCGGTGCCGCTGCCGCCGGGCAGCGACGGCCTGCTGTTCCTGCCCTACCTGATGGGCGAACGCAGTCCGGTATGGGACGCGATGGCCAGCGGTAGCTTCGTCGGGCTCGGGCTGCACCATGGCCGGCCGCACCTGTACCGCGCGGTGCTGGAAGGCGTCAGCTTCGCGCTGCGGCACAACATCGAGGCCGGCGCGCTTGGCGTGGACCGGCTCGACGAACGCCTGGTCGTGGTTGGCGGCGCCAGTCACTCGGACCTGTGGATGCAGATCATCGCCGACATCACCGGCCGCCCGGTGTTTACGATCGCTGAGGAAGTGGAAGCGTCGCTGGGCGCGGCCGTGCTGGCCGCATACGCGGTCGGTCTGATCGATGCCGATGCGGTGCGAAAAGGCTGGGTGCGGCCGGTGCAGCGCGCGCTGCCCGATGCCTCTGCACACGCCGTTTACTCCTCGCTGTTCGAGCAATATGTGGCGCTCTATCCGGCGCTGAAAAGCGTGATGCACCGCCTGCGCAAGCTGCCGCGCAACGAAGTTCAAACAACGAACCAAAAAGGAGACTGACCGATGAACCAAGCCCGCTTTTTTCTCAACCCGCAAACGAAACAGAAGAAGGAGACCCGAACCATGAAGAAGTTTTTACTCGGCGCCGTCAGCGCCGCCATGATCGCCCTGCTGGCGCCGGCTGCGCCCGCGGCAGCGCAGACGCCCTGGGCGATCGACAAGGCGGCCGCGCCGCTCAAGGGGACGAAAGTCAGGGTGCTGTTTCTCGATCGACCTGGCTACCGAGCGATCATCAAGCTGCTGCCCGAGTTCGAGAAACAGACCGGCATCAAGGTCGATTACGAAATCGTGCCGTACGAAAATGCGCGCGAGAAGCAGGTCCTTAACTTCGCTTCGCGTGGCGACCTGACGATGGCGCTGGTCGATCTGGTGTGGATCGGCGAGTTCGCCGATAACCAATGGATCGTTCCGATTGACAATTTCACCAAGGACGCGGCCATTACCGACCCGAACCTGAAGCTCGACGGTTTCTTTCCGCTGCTGCTCGACGCCTTCGGAACCTGGGACAAAAAGGTCTATGGCCTGCCGTTCGACAACTATTCGGGCCTGCTGTTCTACAACCAGTGCATGCTCAAGGAAGCGGGCTTCGACAAGCCGCCGCAGACCTGGGACGAGTTGATGAACACCTATGCCCCCAAGCTGAACAAGCCGGACAAGAAGCAATACGCCTTCGCGCTGCAATCGCGGCGCGGCGAGACCCAGTCGGCCGACAGCTTCATGCGTTTCCTGTGGCCATTCGGCGGCTCGCTGTTGGACAAGGACTTCAAGTCGAATCTGATGTCCAAGGAAAGCCAGACCGGCTTGAATTTTCGCCAGACTCTGATGAAGTACATGCCTCCCGGCATCGTTAGCTACGACCATGCGGAAGCGGTGAACGCTCTTGCCCAGGGCCAAGCGGCAATGATCACCGAGTGGTCCGCTTTCTACGAGACGCTGACCGATCCCAAAACGTCGAAGTTGGGTGACTGTCTGGGCGTCGCGCCGGAGCCCAAGGGGCCTGCCGGCCGACTGCCGGCGTTGGGCGGATTCTCGCTGGCGGTTGCATCTCAGGCTGAACCGAAGCAGCAAAAAGCATCGTGGATCTTCATCCAGTGGGCCACATCGGACGCCATCGCACGTGCCTATGTGGAAGCCGGCGGCGTGTCGGGCCGCATGGCGGTCTACAAGGATCCTGCAATCCAGGCGAAGTACAAGTATGTGGTGCCGATGGTCGAATCGTGGCAGGCTGGCGTTCCGGAGTTCCGGCCGCGTTTCCCGGAGTGGGCGTCGATCTCGGAGATCATTGCCGAGTTCGGCAGCAAGATGATGCTCGGCGACGTCACTGTGGAGCAGGGCTCCAAGGAGATCGGATCGCGCATGGAAACCATCCTGCAAAAGGCCGGCTACTACGACGGCAAGAAGAAAAAACTTCAGTAGACGGTTGCTTTAGAGCGTAGCGTCGCGGCGCCATCTGCATGGGCGGTGCCGCGGCATTTTCAGACTTGTCTACGGCCACGGGGGTTTTCCATGGACGCTTTACCCGCACAGAAGCGCGGCGCTGCCCCGCTCAAGCGCCGCGCCTCCAGACTCGCGCACAACCGATGGACGCCGCTGTGGTTCCTCGCGCCTTCAGTGCTGGCGCTGCTGGCGGTCGGCATCTACCCGACGCTCTTCGCGCTGTTTACCTCGATGCGCGAGTACAACCTGACGCGCCCGCGCAGCGGCTTTCCGTTCATCGGCTTGGAAAACTACAAGGCGGTCCTCTCTGACGCCACGTTCTGGGAAACGCTCGGCCGCACGGCGGGCTTTTACCTCACGGTGATGCCGGTCCAACTGGCACTGGGCATGGTCATCGCGCTGATGCTGCACCGTCCCGGCTTCAGCATGATGCGTTCGCTGGTTCGCGTGTCACTGGTGGTGCCGCTGGCCACGACCTACGCGGTGGTCGGGCTGATTGGGCGCTTGATCTTCAACCGCGACTTCGGTGTCGCTGGCCAGTTCGCATCGTGGCTTGGTCTGCCGACGTT
This sequence comes from Burkholderiales bacterium, assembly GCA_039931475.1. GTDB lineage: Bacteria > Pseudomonadota > Gammaproteobacteria > Burkholderiales > Burkholderiaceae_C > JBBPYC01. Next base: position 3,167 of record JBDTRV010000189.1, read on the forward strand.
CGACTGGCTTGGCAGCCAGGGCGGCGCGTTCGCGGCGATCGCAATCATGGACATCTGGCAGTGGACCCCGTTTTGCGCGCTGATCTTTCTGGCCGGCCTGTCGATGGTGCCGCTGGAAGTCGAGGAAGCTGCCCGCCTCGAAACCTCGTCGCACCTGTCGCTGTTGCGCCATGTGCAACTACCGTATCTGTTGCCGGGGCTGACTGCGGTGCTGATCCTCCGTTCGGCCGACATCCTTAAGCTGTTCGATATGGTATTCACCATGACGCGCGGCGGCCCGGGCGCAGCCACCGAGCTTGTGTCGATCTACATCCAACGGGTGGGCTTTCGCGTGTTCGACATGGGAACGGCGTCGGCCCAGGCCATCCTGCTCTTGATCCTGACCATCGTGCTGAGCCGCCTGTTCATTCGGGTGTTTTACCGGGAGATCGACTGATGAGTCCGCGCATTCTTGGCAAGAGCCTGCATTTGCTCGGCCTGCTGGCCTTGTTGGCCTTCACGCTGTTCCCGTTCTACTGGATGGTCGCGAGCAGCCTGAAGGACCAGTCCACCCTGCTTGCGTCGCCGCCGGTCTGGACCTTCACGCCCACGCTTTCGCATTACGCCGAAATCTGGCAGGACGACAAGGTCTCCCGCGCCATCATCAACTCGCTGATCGTCGCGTTCTCGACCACGTTCCTGGCTGTCATTCTCGGCACGCCCGCCGCATATTCGCTCGCGCGCTTTCAGTTCCGCGGCAAGAAGGACCTCTGGTTCTGGTTCATTTCGAACCGCATGATCAGCCCGATCGTGTTGGCGCTGCCGGTGTACCTGCTTGCGCAAAAAGCCGGCCTGCTGGACACGCACTTGGTGCTGATCCTGATCTACCTGTCGTTCTGCCTGCCGATCGTGGTGTGGATCTGCACCGACCAGTTCCGCTCGATCCCGCCGGATTTGGAACAGGCGGCGCGGCTCGACAACGCGAACCAGTGGGACATCTTCTGGCGCATTTACATGCCGCTGGGTTTGCCGGGGATCGCTGTGTCTGCAATCTTCAGCTTCATCTTCTCGTGGAACGAATTGCTCTATGCGCTGGTACTGACCCGCAGCGACGTGCAGACCGCGCCGGTGATGGCAACCAGTTTCATGTCGGGCTACGAACTGCCCTGGGGCAAGATCATGGCGACCGGCACCGTGATCGTGCTGCCGGTCACGATCTTCGCGTTGCTCGTTTCACGCCACATGGTGCGCGGTCTAACGATGGGCGCAAGCAAATGAGGCGGGCGCTGACCGGCCCGGCTACAACGACAGGACTGGAGTGGCTGAAATGACGTTTCTGAAAGTCGACCAGGTGGTCAAGAAGTATGGCAATGCGACCGTCATCGGCGGCGTCAGCCTGGATGCGCGACAGGGCGAATTCGTCGTGTTCGTGGGGCCCTCGGGCTGCGGCAAGTCGACGCTGCTGCGACTGATCGCGGGGTTGGACGAAGTCACGGACGGCAGCATCCACATCGACGGAGTCGACGTGACCGAGGTGCAGCCGGCCGCGCGCGGCGTGTCGATGGTGTTCCAGTCCTATGCGCTGTACCCGCACATGAACGTGCGCGAGAACATGTCGTTCGGGCTCAAGATGATCAACACGCCCAAGGAAGAAATCTACAAGCGTGTGACGGATGCGGCAGCCATCCTCAAACTCGAACAGCTGCTCGAACGCAGACCGAAGGAACTGTCGGGCGGGCAACGCCAGCGCGTGGCGATTGGCCGCGCGATCGTGCGCAAGCCCAAGCTATTCCTGTTCGACGAGCCGCTGTCGAACCTGGACGCCGAACTGCGCGGCGAGATGCGAGTCGAGATCGCGCGACTGCACCAGGAACTGGGCGTGACGATGGTGTATGTGACCCACGATCAGGTCGAGGCAATGACCTTGGCCGATCGGATTGTGGTGCTGCGTGCCGGCAACGTCGAGCAGATCGGCAGTCCCTCGGACTTGTACGACCACCCGGTCAACACCTTCGTGGCCGGTTTCATCGGTTCGCCGCGGATGAATTTTTTGCAGATGACCGTGGCGGCGGTCGCAGGCCAGCGGCTGCGGCTCGGCCATGCGGCACTAGCGGCTGGCATGATCGAGTTGCCGTTGCGTAACGGTGCGACGGTGCGGGTCGGCGAGGAAGTCACGCTCGGCCTGCGGCCCGAACACATTCAGATCGGCGGCGAGTCGCCGCTGGCGCTGTCGGTTCGCTCCGAATACGTCGAGAACCTGGGCGGAACCTCGCAGGTGTACGTACAGACCTCGGACGGCGCAGCGCTCACCATGCAGGCGCCGGGACGCCATAAGACCACACGCGGCGAGGCCATGACCTTGACGGCTTCGCCCGATCACGCCTATCTGTTCGATGCGAAGGGCCATGCGCTCTGAGCGCAGAAGTGAGCTACGAGGAGATGAGCATCCAGCGGTGGCGTTCGACATGGACGGGCTATTGATCGACTCCGAAGTCACCTGGCGCCGCGTGCGCAAGATTTACGACGCCGAGATC
>JBDTRV010000190.1:0-5670 GCA_039931475.1 Burkholderiales bacterium
CGAGCCAGCTCGCCAGCGCCGCCACCAGCGACCCGGCGTGCAGCGCGCCGGTGGGCGAAGGGGCGAAACGTCCGCGATAGCCGCGCATCTAGCCTCGCCTCCGGCAACTTGAATCGCGGCCCCGAAGCCAAAGTCCGGAAAGAGCATTTCCTACAAAACGACGAGACGGTGACCGATCGCCGCCGCCGCCTCGCCCGGCGGTCAGGATGGGCTGACGGCAAACGCAAAGGAGTGCCAACATGCGCACGAAACTTGAAGGCCTGGAGGCCCGATTCTGGCGATCGATGGTCGACGAAGACACCGACACCGCCCTTTCACTGTTGACCGAGCCGGCCATGATGGAAAGCTCCCATGGCGCGATGAAATTCGACCATGCCGCGCAGCGAAAAATGGCGGAGCAGGGAACCATGGTCATCGCCGACTTCAAGCTCGCTGAGATGGAAGTCGTCTTCACCAACGAGGCGACCGCGGTGTTGACCTATCAGGTCGAGCAGGCCGTAGCACCGCGCGGGACGAAGAGCGAGGCGGTCACGCAAACGATGACGGACTCATCGACCTGGGCCAAAAGCGGGAACAAATGGTTGTGCGGCATGTGCACCGAAACCGCTGTCGAATCGGGCAAAGCCAAGGTGTAGGCGAATGGCCCGGCCCGTTGCGCTTAAGGCACGGCCAGCGCCAGCTCCAGCCCTGAAATGAAAGCATCCTCGACCCGGTGCCCGATGCACCAGTCGCCACAGGCGCCAACTTTCAGCTTCGCATCCCACAGGTGCGAACGGCCTGCCGGCTCAGTGGTCTGCGCATCGCGCCAGCGGTGCACCGCCGCGAATCCGGGTTCGGCGCGAATACCAGTCACTTCAGCGAACGCCCGGATTAGCTTGGCTTGAACCCGCGCTGGATCGTCTTCGAGATGTTCCTCTGACCAGGCGCTGCTGGCCTGCACCGTCCAGCGCTCGATCTGAGCGCGGCCGGGTTTGGACGATTCGCGCGCGAGCCAGGCGATCCGGTGGTGCGTGCTGCGCGCGGCATTCCAGTGCGGCCCGAGCGTGCCCAAGTCCAGTTGGGCAGCTTGCGGAAACGCGAGCAACAGCGTCCAGCAGGGTGCGACAGTGGTCGCTGCCAACCGATCGGCGAAGGTCGGCTCGAGGCCGCTTCGCCTGATCAACTCGCGTGCTGGCGCGGCGGGCAATGCGAGCAGCACGGCGTCGAAGCTCGAAGCGACGTGATCGTCCCCGCTGGCGCCGGTGCAGTGCAATTGCCAACGGGTCGGATCGAGCCGATCGGCCTCGAAACGCGTGACGTGCGACTGCAAGTGCAGCACCCCGCGCTGCGCAAGAGGCTTGGCCCAGTGCCGCGCCAGCGCGTCCATCCCCGGCACCGCGACCCAGTGCCGATCGCGCGCGGGCAAGCCCGCCGCGACGGTGCGGCCGGCGGAATCGAGCACTCGCACGCTGTTGGCACTCCAAGGCTTGACCACGCTCGCGGCCGTCTCGAGCGCCCGTTCGAAGCGCCAATCGCGCACGGTGAAGTACTGCGCGCCTTCATCGAAACTGCCGAACGCGGTGTCGCGCGTGGCCATGCGCCCGCCCACTTCGGCGCGCCGCTCGAACACATCCACGTCGAGGCCCGCCTGCGCAAGCGTGCGTGCACACGCGATGCCCGCGATGCCGGCGCCGATCACCGCGATGCGGCGCGAAGCTCGATCGGAAACGCCGCTGCGTGTCGTTCTTGTCGTTTTGCGATTCATGCTTGAGCCGTCGGGTTGGGCCAGCGCGGGAAGAAGGCGCCGTCGGTGGACTCTAACGCAGCCAGTCGCCCTGATGCCGCTCGAGCAGCGCGCGTTGGGTGGCAGGCTTGTCCAGTTGCGCGAGCCACCACGACAGCGCCCGCCCCGCTGGCCCGGCCTTGCCTTGGGGCGCGCGACGCCAGGCGTAGCCGACCTGCGCATCGGGGCGACGCTGCACCACTTGCCGGACCACCAGTTGGCCGGCCGCGATGTAGCCACGCGCGGCCGGCTCCGGCAAAAAGCCGGCGCCGAGGCCCCGCAGTTGCGCCTGCACTTTGCTCGCAAGCGTCGAGACGGTGAACACGTCCTGCCCGGCCTGCAGACCGATCGTGAGGCCAGCGCCGCGCTGCACCGAATCGGCCACCGCGATCGCGCGATGGCGCAGCAACACGTCGTCGGAAAGCGGCTCCGGCGCGGTCGCCAGTGGATGGGTCGGCGCCACCGCGAAAACGAACGGAATTTGGCCCAGCGGCCGGCTTTGCAGCCCGGCGGAAGTGCCCGCTTCCAGCGGGACGCCGATGGTCAGGTCGGCCTGGCCGGAGGTCAGCGCCTCGAGCGTGCCGGCCAGCACTTCGTCGCGAATCGACAGCCGCGTCGGCGCGCCCAGCGCGAAAAACGCCTCGGCCAATTCCATCAGGATGGCGCTCGAGAGCAGGCCGTCGGCCGCGATCGTGAAGGCGCTTTCCCAGCCGGTCGCGACGCGCTTGACCCGGTTGGCGACCGCGTCGATCTCGCCGAGCAACCGTGCGCCTTCTCGCAGCAACTCCGAGCCGGCAGGCGTGAAGCGCGCCTGGCGCGAACCGCGGTCGAACAGCAGCACGTCGAGCGCGTCCTCGAGCTTGCGCACGCGATAGGTCAGTGCGCTGGGCACCAGGCCGAGCGTGCGCGCCGCCGCAGCGAAGCTGCCGGCGCGGGCGACGGTTTGCAGAAGGCCGAGAGCGTCGGGCGTGAGCGCATCGCGGGCAGTTTGCATGATTGCGGTTTTTGAGTTCAACTATTTTGAATAGTGCCAGCAAATCGGCAGCACAGCTCGAGACTCGTCGACGCCTAGAGTTAAGGCATCGCATCCACGGATGCGTCCAACCAGACAAAGGAGTTTCTGCCATGCTCACGGTTCGCAAATCGCAAGACCGGGGTCATGCCGACCACGGCTGGCTCAAGTCGCTGCACAGCTTTTCTTTCGCCGACTATGTCGACCCGGCCCACATGGGCTGGGGCAATCTGCGCGTGATCAACGAAGATCGGATCGCGCCGGGCGGCGGCTTCGGCACGCACGGCCACCGTGACATGGAAATCATCAGCTACGTGCTCGAAGGCGAACTGGCGCACCGCGACACGATGGGCAACGTCAAGGCAATCCCGCCGGGCGACGTGCAGCGAATGAGCGCGGGCCGGGGCGTGCAGCACAGCGAGTTCAACCATGCGGCCGACCGCGAAACCCATTTTCTGCAAATCTGGATCACGCCGAACGTCACCGGAGGCGCGCCTGGCTACGAGCAAAAGACGTTTTCCGATGCGGACAAACGCGGCCGTCTGCGCCTGGTGGCATCGCCCAATGGCGCCGACGGATCGGTCTCGCTCCACGCCGACGCCTCCATCCACGCCGGCCTATTCGACGGCGGCGAATCCGCGCTACTGGCGCTGAATCCAGCCCGAAAAGGCTACGTCCAAGTCGTTCGTGGAAGTGTGCAGGTCAACGGCCAGGCGCTGGCCACGGGCGACGCGGCGATGATTGCGGACGAGACTTCGATCGCGCTTCACGACGGCAACGTCGCCGAAGTGCTGGTGTTCGATCTGGCGGCCTGACTCCGAACCGCATTCACCTTTTCCAATTTTCTTCAACCAAGCTCGAACCTAGAGGAACACTCATGAACTCAACTCTGCAAAACCCGTTGTCGCTGATCGGGCGCCTGCTGATCGCTTACGTTTTCCTGCCGGCGGGCATCGGAAAAATCGCCGGGTTCGCGGGCACTGCCGGCTACATCGCATCCAAAGGCTTGCCGATGCCGGAAGCCGGCGCCGCGCTTGCGATTGCGGTCGAAGTGATTGGCGGGTTGGCCCTGGTGCTCGGCTTTCGCGCGCGTTGGGCAGCGATCGCGCTGGCCATCTTCACGCTGGCCGCCGGCATCATCTTCCACAACTACTGGGCCATGCCAGCCGACGCCCAAATGCTGCAAAAGATCATCTTCGACGAGCACATGGGCCTGATCGGCGGGCTGCTGCTGCTGGCTGCATTCGGTCCTGGCGGTTGGAGCCTGGACGCCAGGCGTGGCGCGGCCGCGCGCTGACGCTGCAAACCAGGAGGTCGACCCATGGCACTCATCACTGTCCTCTACCACTCCGGCTACGGCCACACGCAACGGCTGGCCCAAGCGGTGGCCGATGGCGCCGGCGCAACGCTGATCGCCATCGACGCCGATGGGGAATTGCCCGACGGCGGGTGGGAGGCGTTGGATTCGGCCGATGCCGTAATCCTCGGCGCGCCGACCTACATGGGCGGGCCAAGCTGGCAGTTCAAGAAGTTCGCCGATGCGACATCGAAGGCCTGGTTCAGGCAGGCCTGGAAAGACAAGCTGTTCGCCGGCTTCACCAACAGCGCGGGCCTGTCGGGCGACAAGTTTTCGACCCTGACCTACTTCTTCACGCTGGCGATGCAACACGGCGGTTTGTGGGTCGGGCTGGGCTCGATGCCCGACAACAGCAAGGCCGCCAAGCGCGACGACCCGAACCATCTGTGCGCCTACAGCGGCGCGATGGCGCAGTCGCCAACCGACGCTTCAGCGGCCGAAATGTCGCCTGGCGACCTCGAAACTGGCCGGCAGTTGGGCCAGAGGGTGGCGGAAATGGCTGGCCGGTTCGCCCGATGAGCAAAGGCCGGGCGGATCTTAGTTGAAAACATCTATCGACTTGAATGCTTCAATTTTGGAAGCAACAAAACCCATTGTTGCAAGCTATAGCGGGCATTTCGATTTAAAAATCGAACCGCTTTTGCAGTGAATGTCGCACCTGCAAGCGGTCGCCGGCAAGCGTCGGCTCAGACCCAAGCAGTCAGGACAAGGCGCCGGCTCGGCCGAGTAGGTGTCTTTTCTCTTGGAAAGCCGATGGTTCTAAAGTAGCATCGTCCGCACTGGCGACAAGCATGGCGCTTTTTCCGGCGGCGTGCTTTGCGTCGGCAACACACCCATCTCCAAAAAGGAAACACAACACATGGCAACTGCGAAAACAGCGGCGCCGGCAAAGAAGGCAGCGCCCGCCAAGCGCACTGCGAACTCCGCATTCATGAAGCCGCTCAAGCCCAGCCCCGAACTGGCCCAGGTCGTCGGCTCCGAACCGCTGCCGCGCACTCAGGTCGTGAGCAAGCTTTGGGAATACATCAAGAAGCACGACCTGCAAGACCCGGCCAACAAGCGGATGATCAATGCCGACGACAAGCTCAAGGCGGTGTTCGGAAAACCGCAGGTCAACATGTTCGAGATGACCGGCCTGGTCGGCAAGCACCTGAGCTGACCCGAGACGGAGGCAGCGCCGCGCAGTGGCGCGGCGCCCGAATGAAAGGCCGACGCAGTGTCGGCCTTTTGTTTTGGCGACTGTGCGGTTCGTCGGCCCCTGTTCTTGTTTCTTGAGCCCGTATCTGTTGACACAACACCCGGCATGGCTCGAATCAACGGATCGGCGATTTCTAGAACGACCCGTCTAAATTGCCCAAGCTGCTGCGCTACCTCTTGCGCCGCCCGGGGAAAACCCTATAATTCGTTTCATGCTGCACTGCAACATAACTGGTGGAGACAAACCGTCCAGAGTCCAGAGCAGATAAAACTTTCGTTCATCCGCATCTATCTCAATCAGGAAACAAACATCATGCTGACCGCTGAACAAATCATGGCCTC
>JBDTRV010000191.1:0-5653 GCA_039931475.1 Burkholderiales bacterium
CGCCACGTGCTTCGCGCGCGCCTGCTTGCCGCCGCCGGCCGCGGATTTTTCGACTTGGGCGTTGAGATCGTCGACCAGCGCGCGCATCGCTTCGGCGTTGGCTTGGAAGTCGGCGGAGCGGGGGTTCAGGCGGGAGTCGAGGATGGCCATGGGATGTGTCTCTTGTGGTCTATCTGGTCATTTGTTCAAGCTTGGCCGTCAAGCGAACAGCAGCCTGCCTTTAGGCTCAGGAATTGGTCGACCAAGCTCGCGCGCCGTTTCGATCCACTCGGCAATCACCTTCTTCGCGTTGGCTACCGCCTGTTCATAGGTTCCGCCATCGGCCATACACCCCTGCAGCTCCGGTACTTCAACGACAAATGACTGGTCATCGTCGCTCCAGAAAATGATCAATTCATACTTCATCGACATCACAACTCCCCAAAAGGTACTTGACCAAAATTCCCCTGACTTGTTTGACTTGATACGCCTTTGCCTTGCTTCCCACAGGTTGCAGGTTAACGATCTCTGCCACGTGCTCTCGCGAAAAAATATGGTGGCTGCGCTTGATCCGTTCATCAAAGCCGAGGCGGACGAGAAGCTGACACAACGCAGCAAATTCGACGTTGCCATCGGCGCCACCTGCGAGAACTGTTTGCCGGAGCTTCGAGTACTTTCCCATTCATTCTCACCTGCGATCAGTCGAACCCGACGCGCGCTCTTCGGATTGCGCGCAGGGCGCGACGAAGCCTGCGCCGGGCGCGGTTGCAGCCAAATCGTGCCGTTGTTCCTGCCATCGTCCGCCCATTCTGACAGTGACAACGCTTGCCTTCGTCCCACCTGCCGCGCCAAAATGACCTCGCTCTCAATTGCCGCCCCATCGGCGGCTCGCCCCGTCAGGAGACGCGCAAGTGATCAAGATCGGAACCCTTTGCTACGTGGACAGCACCTGCCTGGCCGACCGACACGCGAGCGATGCTGTCGGCCGCATCGTGGAAGTCGTCTCAGCGCCCTATGAAGCGCCGGACTGGAGCTACTTGCCCGGCACTTACTATGACGTCGCTTTCGAAGGCTGGACCTTTTACTGTCGCAGCGACAAGCTCCGGCCGATCTCCGACCCCGGCGCTGATGTGGAAAGCACCGTGGACGAGGAAGCGCCGAGCCAACAGCCAGCTTCGGTGCCGGCCGACGCCGAATCTTGAAAGCGACGGACGCGGCGTCATCGCCAGTCATGGCCGTATCGCCGGACGCGGTCTCGCCGATCAGCGCCCGGCTCGTCATCTGCCTCGGCCTGTCGCAACTGGTCGGCTGGGGCACGATGCACTACCTGATCGCTGTGTTCGGCCAGGCGATCCGCTCCGACTTCGGCTGGAGTTCGGCTTTCGCGCAAAGTGGTTTCTCGCTCGCGCTGGTCGTGATGGGGCTTACCTCGGGCCTGGTCGGCCGTTGGATCGATGCGCACGGCGGCCGCGCGGCGATGATGGCCGGCTGCTGGATCGGCGCGGCCGGCTGCGCGCTGCTGGCGACCACGCAGGGGCCGGTGCAGTATTTCTGCGGCTGGCTGCTGCTGGGCCTCGCGATGCGCTTGTCCTTGTACGACGCGGCCTTCGCTTCGCTGGCGCATGTTGCTGGCGGCGCGGCCAAGCGCGCGATGTCGCAGATCACGCTGTTTGGCGGACTTGCCTCCACCGCGTTCTGGCCGCTCGGCCAGTTCCTGCTCGACCACATCGGATGGCGCGGCGCGCTCGGCGTTTATACGGCGCTGCTACTGCTGGCGTCGTGCCTTCATTTCGCGCTGCCGTTGCGCCAGCGCGGGCCGACCCCGAAGGAAGACCAGGCGAAAGCGCTCGCCGCAGGCGGCCTCGCCACGAAGGCGCCGGTGGCCAGCGCCGACCAATGGCTGTTCGGCTTCATCGCGGCCTCAGTCATGTTCATGCAGCTCGGGTTGGCGGCGCACTTCATCGAACTGCTGCGCGGCGCGGATTGGGACGCGGCGACGGCGGTCGGACTCGCGTCAGTGTTCGGCCTCGGGCAGTTCACGGGCCGCGTCTTCGTGGTGGCCTGGGCTTGGCGCATCGATGCGATCCGGCTCAATTTGCTGCCGGCTTCGCTTTTGTGCGGTTGCTTCGCGCTTTATTTGCTGGTCGGCGGCACGCTCTTTGGCGCGGCGGCGTTCGCGTTTTTCTACGGCACCGGCAACGGCATCGCCACCGTCACGCGCGGCGCGATGCCTTTGTTGCTGTTCGACACCACGCACTACGGCCGGATCGTCGGCGCGATCCTGAAGCCCGCGTTCATGCTGGCGGCGGCCGCGCCGATCGCATTCGCATGGTCGATCGGCTGGTGGGGCCACGAAGTGACGGTTGCATTGACCCTCGCGTTGTCGATCGCGCTGCTCGGCGCGTCGATCGCCTTGGCGATGCGGCACCGGACCGCGTAACGTCCTCGAAGTCGCTCGCCGACTCCCCGTTCCCGAATGCGGTGGACTCGGCGGCGATGTGACGGGGCGCAACAATCTGGCCGTGGCTTACGGCCGATCGGGCGTCAGGGGCATCAAGCAGCCACGGCTTTGCGCGCGCCGCTCGTGGCCATGCGCAATGCGAGGTTGAACGCCTCCTGCAAGCCCTCGATGTTCGCGATGCCTTTGCCGGCGATGTCGAACGCGCTGCCGCTGGCGGAGGTGACGACCGGCACTGGGAGCCCGCCGTGCAGGGTGACGCCCCGATCGAAGCCCATGAGCTTCATCGCGATCTGGCCCTGGTCGTGGTACATCGACACGACGGCGTCGTAGTCGCCGCGCCGCGCCGCGATGAACACCGTGTCCGGCGAATACGGCCCTCGCGCATCCAGCCCCAGCGCCTGTGCCTGGCGGATGGCGGGCTCGATCACTTCGATCTCCTCCCTGCCGATCGAGCCGCCGTCGCCCGCGTGCGGGTTCAGTCCCGACACCGCGATCCGCGGCTTGTCGATGCCGGCCTGACGCAATGCGCCGTAGACGATCTTCACCGCGTCGACCACGCCTTCTTTCGTGATCAGCGCGGCCACGTCGCGAATCGGCACATGCGACGTCACGCGCGAGGTCCAGAGGTTGTTCGTCATGTTGAATTCGCAGACGAAACCATCCACGCCGAAACGCTTTGCCATGTGACGCAGCTCGTCCTCCTCGGTCAGCCCGCCCAGTCGCAGCGAATGCTTGTTCAGCGGCGCGAACACGATGCCCTGGCACACGCCGCGCCGCACCGCTTCGACCGCCAGGTTCAGCGACTCGAATGCGGCGCGGCCGGCAGCTTCGGTGCAGGTCCCAAGCGGCGGCGTCTTGCCACCGAGCCAGTCTTGTTCCAGTAGCGTGATCCGGTCGGGCTCGAAGCGCACGCTGGAAAGGTCCGGCACCGCGATCGTGGCAAGCTTGGCTCCCGCGATGCGCTCGCCTTCGGCCAGCATGACCGGGTCGGCGATTAGCAGAAGATTCGCGACGGCGCGGTTTTGCTCACGGGCCAGCAGCTTGACGGCCATCTCGGGGCCGACCCCGGCCGGGTCGCCCAGCAAGACCGCCAGGCAGGGACGTTGTGGTTCAGTCATGGGGCTCTTCCGGGTGAAGGTCGATGAAGTCGATGTCGCCAAAAGGGTTCATTCGGCCTTGATGCCGGCCGCCTTGACGAGCTTGCCGTAGCGGTCGAATTCGGCCTGGTTCATTTTGGCGAACGCATCGACCGGCATCGGCTCGATCTCGCCGCCCAGGCCGTGGATGCGGGTCTGAACGTCCGGCAATTTAAGCGCATCCATCAGCGCGCCGTGCAGTTGCGCGACCACCGCTGGTGGCGTGCCGCCGGTGGCATACAGGCCATACCAGGTGTTCACGTCAGCGCCCTTGACGCCCGCTTCGGCGAGAGTCGGCACGTCAGGCATGGCCGCCGAGCGTTTGGGCGCGGCGATGGCCAGCGGCCTGAGCTTGCCGGACTTGATCTGCCCGGTGGCCGACGAGGTGGAGTCGAACATCATGTCGACCTGTCCCGAGATCAGGTCGAGATGCGCCTGCGAGCTGCCCTTGTACGGCACGTGGATGGTCTGCGTGCCTTCGGCCAGGTTGAACGCCTCGGCGCCGACGTGCTGCGTGCTGCCGATGCCCGACGAAGCGTATTTGTAGTCGCCCGGTTTGGCCTTCAACGCCGCGACCAGCCCCTTCACGTCCTTGAACGGCGACTGCGCCGGCACCACGAGCACGTTCGGCATTACCGCCACCAACCCGATCGGCTGCAGGCCCTTCAACGGGTCGTACTTGAGCTTCAGCACATGCGGCGCGATCGCCTGGCCGGTGTTGGTGGCAAGCAGCAGGGTGTAGCCATCTGGCTCGGCCCGCGCGGTCAGTTCGGCGGCGATGGTGTTGGACGCGCCGGGCCGGTTTTCTACCACCACTGGCTGATTGAGCGTGGTGGAAAACTTGTCGGCCAGCATGCGCGCGAGGATGTCCGTGCCGCCGCCCGGCGAGGCGCCGACCATGATGCGCAGCGGCTTTTTCGGCCAGGTCTGGGCGCTGGCGGGCGGCGCCAGCGCGAAGGCGGCAAGCGCCAGCGCGGCGGGCAGCAGACGGAACAGGACGGACTTGGGTTTCATTCGGGTTATCTCCGGTAAAAATTGGCCGCGACGCATCGGAGCTTACGGCCGCGCGCCGCGGCAACAAATAAAAAATTGGCGGCGGCTCGCTCCGGGTGCGCCGGGTGCGCCGCGACCAAGCGGGCGACTGCTGGTCGACGAATCGCGTTTCTCCACCCCTGTGGTTCAATCGTCCGCAAATGATCTGGCGCCGCCTGTTCCCCTTCCTGTTCTGGCCCAGGCCGACCATGCAGGCGCTGCGCAAGGATGCGTGGGCCGGCATCAGCGTCGGGCTGGTGCTCGTGCCCCAGGCGCTGGCCTACGCGACGCTTGCGGGCATGCCGCCGGAAACCGGGCTGTACGCGGCGCTGATCCCGTCGGTGATCGGCGTGCTCTGGGGTTCTTCGCCGCTGCTCGCGGTCGGGCCGGTGGCGCTCACGAGCCTGCTCACATTCGCATCGCTGCAGCCGCTCGCTACGCCGGGCAGCGCCGAATGGGTGCAGCTCGCGATCTGGCTCGCGATCTACTCGGGCTTGATCCAGTTCGCGCTTGGCGCGACGCGGCTCGGCGCGGTCGCCAACTTCGTTTCGTTTCCGGTGGTCTCGGGCTTCATCAACGCGGCCGCGCTGATCATCATGTTCTCGCAGTTGCCGGCGCTGCTCGGCTTGCCCGCGCACCTGGATATGAACTGGTTTTCGAGCGTGTCGGCCTCGCTGCACGACTCGCCCCGAGCGATGGCGCTCACCGCCGCGTTCGGCGTTGGATCGCTGGTGTTCCTGATGCTGCAAAAGCGCCTCGCGCCGCGCTGGCCCGGCGTGCTGATGGTGAGCATGATCGGCATCGGCCTGTCCGCGCTGATCGGCTACGGACATGCGGGCGCGGCCGTGGTCGGCGAGGTGCCGGGCGGCTTGCCGCCGCTCGCGCTGCCGCCGTCGATCGGCTTCGCGCAGCACCGCGCCCTGTTGCCGGCCGCGATCATCATCGCGCTCATCAGCTTCACCGAGGCGATGTCCAGTTGCCGAACCCTTGCGCGCGGGCGCAACGAGCGCTGGGACGAAAACCAGGAGCTGATCGGCCAGGGCCT
>JBDTRV010000192.1:0-5652 GCA_039931475.1 Burkholderiales bacterium
AGGATCGCCTGCTGCTCGGCGCGCTCGAGGCACCAGCCAGTCGGGTTGTTCGGCGCGTTGACGATGAGAAGCCGCGTGTTCGGGCCAATCGCCGCGAGCAGTTGGGCCAGATCGAGCTGCCAGGCGCCCGAATCGTTCGGCGCGAGCGCGACGCAGCGCAGGTTCGCGCCCATGATGCGCGCCTGCGCCGTCAGGTTCGGCCAGACCGGCGTGACCGCAACCACCTCGTCGCCCGGGTCGATCAGCGCCTGGCATGCCAGCATCAACGCATTGACGCCGCCCGAGGTGATTGCGAGCCGATCGACGCCAATCGGCCCCCCGTGCCTCGCGCCCATGTAGCCCGCCACCGCTGCCCGCAATTCGAGCAGCCCGAGGTTGTGGGCATAAAACGTCTCGCCGCGTTCGATCGACTCGATCGCGGCGCGCCGGATGAATTCCGGCGTCGCCTCATCGCTTTCGCCAAACCAGAACGCCAGAACGTCGCCGCGCCCAAGCCCTGCGTTGGCGACCTCGCGGATGCGCGAGGCTTCGAGATTTTCAATGGCTTGGCGCATCCGTGAAATCCGGCATTGGAGCGTTGTTGAACCTGAACGACGATGGTAGCCCCGCTCGATCCATCCCACTCAAAGGACTCCCACGCCATGCGCCTCGATCGCCGCCAATCCCTTCGTTCATTCGGCGCCACGGCGCTCGCGCTCGCCATTGGCGGGGTCGCCACCATCGCCAGCCCCGACGCCGAAGCCGCGAAACGCCGCGCCACCGGCCCAAGCAGCGCCGCCGGTCCACGCCGCGCCAAAAGCGGCCGCAACACCTGGACGTTTCACCGGGGCAGTGAAGAAATGACAAACGATCGCGACCGACGCTTGGCGCGGGAATGTCGAAACCTGCCGAATGCGGGCGCCTGCGCAGGTTTCGGTCGATAGGCAAACCGCCGCGCTTTCAAAAGTCGCCCGCCGTCACGCAGGCGGCTTCTTCCACTTCGGTGAACCATAGCCGATCGACGCTCCCATTTGGATAGCTAGAAAGTGATAGTGGACGAGCGGTGGTAGAATTTTTTTTTCCTAATTTCAGCCAAGCGCCGCTCGATGGCGCGCCGCTTGCGCCTGAGCCTGCGCTTTCAAGCCCCGCACGCAAAAAATATAGCGCCTGAACCTGCCTTGAAGTGACGCCCGCGAGTACACAGATGTGAGCCATGCGGTGAGGGGTTTTTCCCAAAACCGCTTCCCAAACCACTCAAGGAAAATTCACATGTTCCACGCCCCCACCCCCACCCGCCGTTCCGCCTCCTTCGCTCCGGCCTTCCGCTCGCTCGACAGTAACTTCGAGCGTTTCGTCAACGAAGCACTCGCAGGCGCCAGCCAGCGCGGCGCCCGGTTCGAGCAGGACGAAACGAGCTGGACCCTGTCGCTCGATCTGCCCGGCCTGGCCAAGGAGGAGCTTTCGATCGGCATCGAAGGCGCGGTCGTGCGGATTGCCAGCACGCAGGAAGCCAAGCGATCGGTGAAAGCGGCCTATGAGCTGCCGCAGGAGATCGACGCCGCCACCAGCGAGGCCAAACTCGAAAACGGCGTGCTGACCTTGAAGTTGGCAAAACAAGCGCCGGTCAGCAAGGAAGCGAAGCTCACGATCGCGTAACCCCCGCGCGCTCTGAACGCCGGCGACTTTCAAACCGCCGGCATCCGCAACCGCCGGATGCGCCGGATGCGCCGGATAATGGCCCGAACCGCCCCCCTGGTTCGGGCCATTTCTTTTTTTGAAACTATGCGATTGCTGCTGGTCGAAGACGACAACATGATCGGCGAAGCCGTGCTCGACGCACTGCGCGCCGAGCACTACGCGGTCGACTGGGTGCGCGACGGCGACATGGCCGACACCGCGCTGCGCAGCGAAAGCTACGACCTGATGCTGCTCGACCTCGGCCTGCCCCGGCGCGATGGCGTCACCGTGCTGCGCGACCTGCGCACTCGCGGCGAAAAGCTGCCGGTGCTGATCGCGACCGCGCGCGATGCCCTCGCCGACCGCATCGCCGGCCTTGACGCCGGCGCCGACGACTACGTGCTCAAGCCTTACGACGTCGATGAACTGCTGGCCCGCATCCGCGCCCTGCTCCGGCGCAGTGCCGGCCAGGCCGCGCCGGCGTTCGAGCACAAGGGCATCAGCCTGAATCCCGCCACGCACGAAGCCAGCCTGAACGGGCAGCCGCTGTCCTTGTCGGCGCGCGAGTGGGCGGTGCTGGAGCCGATGATCGCGCGCCCGGGCGTGGTCTTCTCGCGCACTCAACTCGAGGAAAAACTCTACGGCTGGAAGGACGAGATTTCGAGCAATGCGGTCGAGGTCTATGTGCATGGGCTGCGCAAGAAATTGGGCGCCGAGCTGATCCAGACCGTGCGCGGCCTGGGCTACCTCGTGCCGCGGAACTGAACAGCGATGGCAGTGCCGCCAATCACCGCGCCCTCCTCTTCGCACGCTGCCTCGCACGCGCATTCGCTGCGCGCTCGCCTGCTCTTGTTCCTGCTGGCCGCCGTCGCGCTGATCGCGCTGGCGCAAGGAATCTCCGCCTATCGAAACGCGTTGCAGCAGGTCGACGCGATGTTCGACTACCAGTTGCAGCAGATGGCCCGCTCGATGGGCGGCGGCAGCGGTTTCGTGATCGGGCCGTCGGCGGGCGACGTCGAGCAGGTGCCGGGCGACGGCGACATCCTGGTGCAGATCTGGGGCCGCGACGGCGTTCAGGTGTTTCGCTCGCCGCGCTCGCAACTGCCGCTCACGGCCGCGTTGCTGGGGTTTTCCGATCTCAGGGTGGAGGGCCGAGACTACCGCGTCTACACCTTGCAAACGCCGCGCCAGACGATCCAGCTCGCGCAGGATTTGAGTGAGCGCACCGCCCGCGCCCGCGCGCTCGCGGTGCGCGCGGTATTTCCGATCGCGCTGCTCGCGCCGACCCTGATGTTCGCCGTCTGGTGGATCGTGACCCGCTCGCTTGCGCCAATCGAGCGCACCCGCGCGCAGGTGGCGGCGCGCGCAGCCGACGATTTTTCGCCGCTTCCCGATGCCAAGCTGCCGGCCGAAGTGCAACCGCTGGTGGCCGAGTTGAATGCGCTGTTCGTGCGGGTGCGCGGAGCGTTCGATGCGCAGAAGAACTTCGTGGCCGACGCTGCGCATGAATTGCGTTCGCCTCTGACCGCGCTCAAGCTGCAGGCACGCGCGCTGCGGCCCCGCGATGGCGCATCCGGCGACCCGTTGCACGAAGCGGCGCTTGCGCGGCTGAACCAAGGCATCGACCGGGCGATCCGTTTGGTCGAGCAATTGCTTGCGCTGGCACGGGCCCAGGCCGGCACGATCGAATCCCAGGGCGCCGGCGCGCTCGCCAGCGTCGACCTCGGCCAGGTGGCACGGCTGGCCGCTTCCGACGTGCTGACGCAGGCGCAGACAGCGGGCATCGAACTCGAGGTCGCCGGTGCCGCGGCCGAATCCGGCGGCAGCACGGCGCCGGTTGTCGTGCGCGGCGACGCCGAGTCGCTGCGGATGCTGCTGGTCAACCTGCTGGACAACGCGATCAAATACACACCGGCGCCGGGACGGGTGCGATTGAGCCTTGCAAGCGCCGCGGGCAGCGCCGTGCTGTCGGTTGACGACAGCGGCCCGGGCATCGCGCCAACCGAGCGCGATCGGGTGTTCGATCGGTTTTTCCGCAGTCCGGACGCCAGCGCCGGCGCCGCCGTTGGCAGCGGTCTGGGCCTTGCGATCGTGCGCGCGATCGCTGAACGCCATGGCACGACGATCGAGCTCCATGAATCGACGGCGCTGGGCGGCCTGCGGGCCTGCGTGAAATTGCCGCAACCAGCACCAGCGGCGCACGCGGCAACACCAATGCGAGCAGCCCATGCTGGCGTGATCGCGGACAACGAAAAGGCAAACGCATGAGCCCAGCAGAAAAATTCAGCGCCGCCATGACGCAACTGCCGCTGGTCGCGATCCTGCGCGGCGTCGCGCCTAGCGAAGCGGCCGACATCGGCGACGCGATCATCGAATCGGGCTTCGCATTGCTCGAGGTAACGCTCAACTCGCCCGATCCCTTGACCAGCATCGCGCTGCTGCGCCGGCGTTTTCCGAACGCGCTGGTCGGCGCCGGCACCGTCCTCACGCAAGCGCAGGTCGGTTCGGTCGCGCAAGCGGGCGGCGAGCTGATCGTGTCGCCGAACTTCGATGCGGCCGTCGTGGCCGAGGCGCTTCGTCTCGGGCTGGTGTGCCTGCCCGGAATCATGACGCCGACCGAAGCCTTTGGCGCGCTGGCAGCGGGCGCCCACGCGCTGAAACTGTTCCCGGCCGAACTCGCGTCGCCCGCCGTGCTGCGCGCGCTGCTCGCGGTACTGCCAACGGCGACCAGGTTGCTGCCTGTCGGCGGCATTGCGCCGCACAACATGGACGAATGGCGCGCGGCGGGTGCTGCCGGCTTTGGCATCGGATCGGCCTTGTACAAGCCCGGCAAGAGCCCGGCCGCGGTGCGCGATGACGCACTCGCGTTTGCCGCTGCCTGGGCGGGCGTCACGCGGGTCTGAAGGCGCCGGCGAACCGCAAGAGAGGCTGTTCTCCTACGCGACCACGGTGCGCCCGGTGTTGGAATTGCACTAAGCGCGAGGGGGCAAGTCCCCGCGCTTGATGCGCCGGCCCCGGCCGGTCAGGGTTGGGCTGCATTTGCGCCCAACCCACTACCAGCAAGGAGACCCCCATGAGCGACACACCAAAAAAAGACCAGGTCCAGGGCGAAGGCGACTATGACGCCGCGCGCCGCTACAACAAGGACCAGAAGGAGTTTTCGGAATCCGGCAAGGTCGAGCAGGCCGCACGCGACGCCGCGCCCAAAACACCCGAGGAGGCCGAGGCCATGAAGCGGGCCGAGGAAGAGGGCAAATCCCATTCCAAGGGCGAAGGCAAGGGCATGAGCGACAAGAGTCAGACCAAGCCCTGACGGCACCGGTGTCTGCCGTGCAGAGAACACGGCGCTGACAGACCCACTCGCCGCGGCGCGGTGCTAGGGCTTTTTTGGCGCTGTTTTCGGGGTCAGCGCGCGGCACCGTTGCGGGCCGGCGCGGCAAGCTGGGTGCCGCTTGCGCAGGTGCTGAGAGCGGTGTTCGGGGTCAGCGCGTCGGCGGCGGCACGGGGTCGTGGATGACGCGCGTCAGATAGCGGCCGGTGCCGAAACTGCTTTGCGTGGCGAACACCAGACGGCCGTGGCCCGGATAGACCATCTCCCAGCGCGAGTCGTCGCTTCCGAACAGATAAGACTCAAGGCGAACGTTGCGTGCCGTCTGGTAGAAGCCGCGATCGGTTGGCGCGCCGAGCAATTCCATCACCTGGTGTGGCTGCATGCCGATCATGAGGCGTGCGAACTTGCCATGGGGCGCTGGCTGGCCGACGATCTCGCCCTCCCAGTTGTACAGCCCGCGTGCGATCGTTCCCTTGCCGGCCACCGGCGCTTCGAGTTCAGAGAGCGGCCGGTTCTGCGACAGGTCGACGTCGCCGATCGGGCCTTGCGGCGCCGAATGCGGCCATTTGCCCGGATCGTGCGGACCCGCGCAGCCGCCGATCGACGCGGCCAGCAACGCGGTGCCGCAGATCAAAAGCAGATGACGCAACAAACCAAAGCCTAGC
>JBDTRV010000193.1:0-5642 GCA_039931475.1 Burkholderiales bacterium
TCGATCGCGCAAGTCCACTTCGCGGTGCTGTGCGCAAAGGACGGCAGCGAGCGCGACGTGGCCGTCAAGGTGCTGCGCCCCGGCATGCGCGCCGCGATCGAAAAAGACCTGAGCCTCATGCGGATGCTGGCGCGCTGGGTCGGCAACCTGTCGGCCGAAGCCAAACGGCTGAAACCCAACGAAGTGGTCGCCGAGTTCGACAAATACCTGCACGACGAGCTCGATCTGGTGCGAGAAGCCTCGAGCGCGGCGCAACTGCGGCGCAACATGCAGGGGCTGGACCTCGTGATGATTCCCGAGATGTACTGGGATTGGTGCATGCCCGACGTGATGGTGATGGAGCGCATGTACGGCATCCCCATCGGCCAGACCGCGCGCCTCAAGGCCGCCGGCGTCGACTTCAAAAAGCTCGCGCGCGACGGCGTGACGATTTTCTTCACGCAGGTGTTCCGCGATGGTTTTTTTCATGCCGACATGCACCCCGGCAACATCCAGGTCAGCGTCGAGCCGGCCACGTTCGGCCGCTACATCTCGCTCGATTTCGGCATCGTCGGCACCCTGACCGAGGTCGACAAGGAATACCTCGCGCAGAACTTCGCCGCGTTCTTCCGGCGCGACTACAAGCGCGTGGCCGAGCTGCACATCGAATCGGGCTGGGTGCCGGCCGGCACGCGGGTCGACGAGCTGGAGTCGGCCATCCGCTCGGTGTGCGAGCCGTACTTCGACCGGCCGCTCGAGGAAATATCGCTCGGCATGGTGCTGATGCGGCTGTTCCAGACCTCGCGGCGGTTCCATGTCGAAATCCAGCCGCAACTGGTGCTGCTGCAAAAAACCTTGCTCAACATCGAAGGACTCGGCCGCGATCTGGACCCCAAGCTGGACCTGTGGAGCACCGCCAAGCCGTTCCTCGAAAAGTGGATGCTCGAGCAGATCGGCCCACAAAAGCTGATCCAGCAACTGAAGGCGCAGGCGCCGCGCTATGCCAAACTACTGCCCGAATTGCCGCTGCTGCTGCACGACTATCTGCAACGGCGCCCGGCTGGCGACGTGCAGAAGTCGATCGAGTTGCTGCTGGTCGAACAAAAGCGCACCAACAAGCTGCTGCAGCGCTTGCTCTACGGCGCTTTGGGCTTCGTGCTCGGGCTGATCTTGCTGCAAATGCTGATCCGCATTCGCATCTTCTGAAATCGTTGTTGGAGACCATGCCGTGCTATTGACGCTCGTCATCATCTACCTGCTCATCACGATCGCGATCGGTTTGGTCGCCGCCCGCCGGGTCAAGACCACCACCGACTATGCGGTTGCCGGCCGCAACCTGCCGCTCATCATGATCGTGACGACCACCTTCGCGACCTGGTTCGGCTCGGAAACCGTGATGGGCATCCCGGCCCGCTTCGTCGAAGGCGGCTTGGGCGCGGTGATCGAAGACCCGTTCGGCGCCGGCACCTGCCTGATCCTGGTCGGCCTGTTCTTCGCGGCCAAGTTGTATCGCATGAGCTTGCTGACGCTTTCCGACTATTACCGCGAGCGCTACGGCCGGACGGTGGAGATCGTATGCGCGTTCATCATTCTGCTCAGTTACCTCGGCTGGGTGTCGGCGCAGGTCACGGCGCTGGGCCTCGTGTTCCACCTGCTGTCGAATGAGGCGATCAGCATACCGGTGGGCATGGCGCTGGGCATCGCGACGATCCTGGCCTATACGCTGGCCGGCGGCATGTGGTCGGTCGCGGTGACGGACTTCATGCAGATGGTGATCCTGGTGGCGGGCCTGGGCATCCTCGCGTTCTTCGCGGCCGATCTGGCGGGCGGCGCCGACAAGGTGGTCGCGCTGGCTGTCAGCAAGGACATGTTCCGCTTCTGGCCTAAACCGAACTTTCACGACATCGTGTTCTTTTTTGCCGCCGCGATCACGATGATGCTCGGCTCGATCCCGCAGCAGGACGTGTTCCAGAGAGTGATGTCGGCCAACAGCGAGAGCGCGGCCGTGAAAGGGCCAGTGATCGGCGGCAGCTTCTACATCTTGTTCGCGTTCGTGCCGATGTTTCTCGTAACCAGCGCGCTCATCATCATGCCCACTGAAGCGGCAGCGCTTTTGAAAGACGATCCGCAGAAAATTCTGCCGACCTTGGTGCTCGAACACATGCCGTTTTTCATGCAGGTGATGTTCTTCGGCGCGCTGATTTCGGCCGTGATGTCGACCGCGTCGGCCACTCTGCTGGCGCCGAGCGTGACCTTCACCGAGAACATCTGGCGCAACTTCCGTCCGAGCAAGAGCGACCGCCAGGAGTTGCGCACGATGCGAATTACCGTGCTGATCCTGGCCGGCTGCGTGCTCGTCTATTCGATCCGCATGGAGGGTACGCCGATCTACGAATTGGTCTCTGGCGCCTATCAGGTGCCGCTGGTCGGCGCGTTCGTGCCGCTGGTGTGCGGCCTTTACTGGAAGCGCGCAACCACGCAAGGTGCGATCGCCGCGATCGTCTGCGGCATCGGGGTCTGGGTCGGCTTCATGAACACGTCGCTCGGCGCGGCGTTTCCGGCCCAGTTGGCCGGCGTGCTGGCGGCCGGGCTGGCGCTGGTGATCGGATCGCTCGCGCCGCAGATGGTGGCCGACAGCAAGGTGCCGCGCCGAGTGACCGCTCCCGCCTGACGCGCTGCCGCTGCGTTCGGCCGTCGGCACGCCGCGGCAGTGACGCTCATGGCAGGCAAGGCCCAAGGCGCACCCAGACACGGGAAGGCCGCGTGGGCATCGCAGGCATCGCTACCGCCGTCAGGCAAGCGGAGCCGCGCCGGGCTTGAATCCGGGGGCCGCCACCTATAATTTAAGGTTTTTCGACCTTCCTTCGAGCGAGCGCAACGAGCCCACTGCCACCATGCCAATCTACGCCTACAAATGCGCTTCCTGCGGCCTTGCCAAGGACGTGCTGCAAAAGCTCTCCGAGCCACCGCTCACGGTCTGCCCGGCGTGCGGCGAGCCGGCGTTCAGCAAGCAGGTGACGGCCGCCGGCTTTCAGCTCAAGGGCTCAGGCTGGTATGCGACCGACTTCAAGGGCGGAAAACCCACCGGCGACAAGAAGGAGGGTGACGGCGGCGGCAAGGACGACGGCAAGAAGTCCGATGACAAGGCCGGCGCGAAAAGCGATGGCAAGTCCGACGGCAAAGCCGACGGAAATTCCGACTCGAAATCTAGTGGATCCGACGCAAAGGGCGACACAAAGAAGAGCGACACTGGGTCGAACGTTAAATCGGACACGAAGTCCTCCAGTTCGACTGATTCGTCCGCCAAGCCCGCCAAGCCCGCCGCCGGCAGCGGCAGCGCCTGATCGCGCCGGATGAACGCACTGCGCCGCTGGTTGCTCACCGGCTTGCTCGTCACGGTGCCGGCCGTGGTCACCTTGTGGGTGCTCGACTGGATCGTCGGCACGCTCGACAAGACCTTGCTGATCCTGCCGCCAACGTGGCGTCCGGACCAGTTGATCGGCGTCCACATCCCCGGCTTCGGCGCGCTGCTCGCAGTGGGCTTCTTGCTGATCATCGGGGCCACCGCGAGCAACTTCGTCGGCAAGAAGCTGGTCAACGTGTGGAACGCGCTGCTGCACCGCATCCCGATCGTGCGCTCGATCTACTCGGGCGTGCAGCAGGTGTCGGACACGCTGTTCGCCGAAAACGGCAACGCATTTCGCCGCACCGTGCTGGTTCAGTGGCCGCGCGAGGGCATCTGGACCATCGCATTCGTGACCGGCACCCCCGGCGGCGACGCGGCCAACCACCTGCCGCCCGATTGCCTGAGCGTCTACGTGCCGACCACGCCAAACCCGACCGGCGGCTACTTCGTGATGCTGCGCCGCGCCGACTGCATCGAGTTGGAGATGGGCGTGGACGAAGCGCTCAAATACGTCGTTTCGATGGGCGTGGTGGTGCCCCATGCACACGCGCCCCAGAACGGCAAGCACGCCCCCCGGCCGGTCGCCCCGCACGCCAATCTCACAACGGTGGCGGCCGAGCCGGACTGAATCCGCCTGGCGGGTTGAACCCGAAACGATCCGCCGGCGCCGATGCGCACCGGTCCGACGTGCCATCCCCGAGAACCGAATACGGAAAGACAAAACGATGACCATGCGCTCCCACTACTGCGGTCTGGTGACCGAAGCCCTGATGGGCGAGACCGTGACCCTGTGCGGCTGGGTCAACCGCCGGCGCGACCACGGCGGCGTGATCTTCATCGATCTGCGCGACCGCGAAGGCTATGTGCAAGTGGTGTGCGACCCGGACCGGCCCGAGATGTTCGCGGCCGCCGAGGACGTGCGGGGCGAGTTCTGCGTGCAGGTCAAAGGGCTGGTGCGTGCGCGCCCGGAAGGCACGGTCAACCAGCAGCTCAAGAGCGGCAAGATTGAGGTGCTGTGCCACGAACTCACGGTACTGAACCCATCGGTCACGCCGCCGTTCCAGATGGACGACGACAACCTGTCCGAGACCACGCGCCTCACGCACCGCGTGCTGGATCTGCGCCGTCCAGTGATGCAACGGCACCTGATGCTGCGCTACCGCGTGGCGATGGAAGTGCGCAAGTTTCTCGATGCGAACGGCTTCATCGACATCGAAACGCCGATGCTCGGCAAGTCCACTCCCGAAGGCGCGCGCGACTACCTGGTTCCGAGCCGCGTGCACGACGGCATGTTCTTCGCGCTACCGCAGTCGCCCCAGTTGTTCAAGCAGTTGCTGATGGTGGCCGGCTACGACCGCTACTACCAGATCACCAAGTGCTTCCGCGACGAAGACCTGCGCGCCGACCGCCAGCCCGAGTTCACGCAGATCGACATCGAAACCTCGTTCATGGCCGAGGAAGAAATCCGCGCGCTGTTCGAGGAAATGATCGCCACCGTGTTCCGCAACACGCTCGAGGTCGACCTCGGCAAATTTCCGGCCATGACCTGGCAGGAAGCGACCGACCGCTTTGGCTCCGACAAGCCCGACCTTCGAGTCAAGCTCGAATTCACCGAACTGACTGAAGTGATGAAGTCGGTCGACTTCAAGGTGTTCGCCGATGCCGCGAACCGCGAAGGCGGCCGTGTGGTCGCTTTGCGGGTGCCCGGCGGCGCCGCGATCAGCCGCGGCGAGATCGACGGCTACACCGAGTTCGTCAAGATCTATGGCGCGCGGGGTCTGGCCTGGATCAAGGTCAACGACCCGGCGAAGGGCCGCGAGGGCTTGCAAAGCCCGATCGTCAAGAACATCAATGACGGGCCGCTAGCCGAACTGCTGGCCCGCACCGGCGCCCAAGCCGGTGACCTGCTGTTCTTCGGTGCCGACAAGAAAAAGATCGTCGACGACTCGATCGGCGCCTTGCGGGTCAAAATCGGCCACAGCGAGTTCGGCAAGAAAAATGGCCTGTTCGAGGAAGGCTGGCGGCCTTTGTGGGTCATCGACTTTCCGATGTTCGAATGGGACGAAGACGCTCAACGCTACAACGCGATGCACCATCCGTTCACCGCGCCGAAAGACGGCCATGAAAACTGGATGGAGTCCGCGCCCGACAAGTGCATCTCCAAGGGCTACGACATGGTCCTGAACGGCTGGGAAATGGGCGGCGGCTCGGTCCGTATCCACCGCGCCGAGGTGCAGCGCAAGGTGTTCGACGCGCT
>JBDTRV010000194.1:0-5617 GCA_039931475.1 Burkholderiales bacterium
GCGGTGGCCAGCGCGGTCGATGCGCTGGAACGCAGCGCGGTGCAGCGCATCCTGCTCACGCGCCCGGCGGTGGAAGCCGGCGAAAAGCTCGGCTTTCTTCCCGGCGACCTGGGCCAGAAGATCGACCCGTACCTGCGCCCGTTGTACGACGCGCTGTACGACCTGATGGGCTTGGAGCGCGTGCAAAAGGCGTTCGAGCGCAACCTGCTCGAAATCGCGCCGCTCGCGTTCATGCGCGGCCGCACCCTGAACAACGCTTTCGTGATCCTTGACGAAGCTCAGAACACCACGCCAGAGCAGATGAAGATGTTTTTGACCCGCATCGGCTTCGGCTCGCGCGCCGTCGTGACCGGCGACGTGAGCCAGATCGACCTGCCCAAGGGTGCCACCAGTGGCCTTGTGGACGCCGAACGCATCCTGCGCCGGGTCAAGGGCATCGCCATCACCCGCTTCACCAGCGCCGACGTGGTGCGCCATCCGCTGGTCGCGCGCATCGTCGATGCATACGACGCCGCGCGCAAGGATCGTGGATAGCTATCGAAAGAGTAGCTGGAAACGACCATCCGACGAGCGAAAACGGCCAAAAAAGGCAAGGAAACGCGTCGGTGGAGCCGTCGGCAAGGCCCAGTAGTCGCCTCGTGCGTCACGCCGTCACGCCGTCACGCCGCATGAAATTGGCGAGTCCCTTCAAGCAGACGCCGTGGAGCCGGCTTTGCCGGGCCACTGGCGTCGCCCCCGGTGAGGGGGCGGGCGAGAGTCGACCGAAGGGAGCGAAGCCTGGGGGTGGGATTAGGTCTGCGTGACCCGCGCCGGCCAGGTCGTGTCTTCCGGCCCGGAGTGCAGGTCCCGCGCGTCGATCGGATCGATTTCGACCCGGTCCCGCCCGGCCTGCTTGGCGCCGTACATCGCACGGTCGGCGCGTTGCATGACCTGCGTGATGTCTTCGTTCACGCCCCAGCGCGCGACGCCTATCGACGCGGTGACCATCAGCGGCCCGCTCCTCGTGTCGATCTGCAGACTGGCCACGTTGTGCCGCAGTGCCTCGGCCACGCGCCGGGCGCGGTTGATCTCGCAGCCGCGCAGGATCACGACGAACTCCTCGCCGCCGTAGCGCGCCAGGCTGTCGCCCTCCCGCAGCCGGCCCGACAGTTGCTTGACCACCGCCTTGAGCACTTCATCGCCGAACGTATGGCCGAAGCGGTCGTTGATGCGCTTGAAGTGATCCACGTCGATCATGCAGACCGTGATTGCCTCGTGTCGCTCGCGCACCCGATCGGCCAGTTGCGCGATCGCGGCCAGGTAGTGGCGGTTGAAGGCGCCGGTCAGCGGATCACGCAAAGCCGCTTCGCTGGCGTTGCGCAGTGAGTTGCCCAGTTCCTCGTTTTCCCGCTCCAGCCGGCGCCGGTAAGCGTGCAGCTCGGTGACCAGCGAGGCGTTTTGCTGTTCTGCCTCGAGCATCCGGATCAGCGTGCGGTGGCTGACGCGCAGACGCGCGAGCAGTGTGAATCCGAAAACGGCGGTGCCGATGGCAAGCGATACTGAAACCTGCGTGCCGTAGCCGACGAAGGCGTAGATCATCGGCACCATCATGGCCAGCACGAGACCGATCGACGCCGGCAGCGCCGACAGGTAGCTGACCGAGATCATGCTGAGCACCGCGATCGAAATCACCGACAGCGCGTAAAAGTCCGACGGCGGCAGATACGGCGCCAAAAGCAGCGGCGTTGCGCCCCAGGCCACCGCGGTGAGCATGGCGCAAGCGTCGTTGAGCAAGCTGGTGCGGTTCGATCCAGCGCGCACGCGGGCCGCCAGGCGGCTGGTCACGAACAGCCGGAACACGATGAATACCGTCAGCAATCCGAAGGCCGCCACTCGCGGCAACAGCGGCGCCTGGTGGCACACGCCGAACAGCACCAGCGCGAACGCAATGAGCTGCAGCCGTGCGTTGCGCAGCGACGCATCGGCATAGCGCAACATCAAGGAGGCGTGGATTCGGTCGCCCAAACCAACAACCACGGGCGAGAACTGACGCCACGCAGCCAGCACGGCTCGCATGTCCTGGATCAGTTCGGCTCCCATCGGATGTCTGTTGGCGGACGGCTTGGTTTAAAAAATGGAGCACGGCCGCAAGTCGGCGCCGTTCTCGGCGAGGATTGGAACATGAAAGGATTGTTTCACCTTGGCATTCGTCGAATTTGCAGGCATCCGACGACCGCAATTGTGATAAAGGTACGTGAAAACATCTCAACATCTCCGACTTGCCGGCGTCGCGATCAATGCCGCCGGTGGGCGGGCCGCGTTCAATGATCCAGAAATGACCCCGAAACTGCCTCATCTGAACCTTTCGCTGCAATTCGACCGAACCCAAGCCGCGTCCTTGGCGCCTCATCGCGCGGCGCTGGCACGGCACCGCGTGGCGCGCTGGCTGCGTCACGCGATCGAGACCGATGCGGAGCTCACGGTGCGAATCGTCGGCGAGCCGGAAGGTCGCGCGCTGAACCGCGATTTCCGGCGGAAGGACTACGCCACCAACGTGCTCACCTTCGCCTATGAAGAGGCGCCGCTGATTGCCGCCGATCTGGTGCTCTGCGCTCCGGTGGTCGAGCGTGAAGCGAAGGCGCAGTCGATTCCGCTGTCAGCGCACTACGCGCACTTGCTGGTTCACGCCGCGCTGCACGCCCAGGGCTGGGTCCATGAAACCGGCGCCGCCGACGCGGCCCGCATGGAGGCGCGCGAAACCGAAATTCTGCACTCTCTCGGCTTTGCCGACCCGTACCGGTTGGCAACCGATTAAATTCGAGCCATGAAGAAAATCCTGATCCTCGGCGGCACCGGCTTCGTCGGCCGCCATGTCTGCGAAAAAATCGAGCGGCTCCAGTGGCGCGCCACCGTCCCCACGCGGCGCCTGGGCAACGCTCAGCAGGTGCAGATGCTGCCGATGGTCACACCGGTCGAGGCCGACGTGCATGACGAGGCGCGGCTTGCGCGGCTGGTGGCGGGGCACGATGCGGTGGTCAACCTGGTGGGCGTGCTGCACGGCGACAAGGCCGCGTTCCACAAAGCGCATGCCGAATTTCCGAAGAAGCTGGCGCACGCCTGCGACGCCGCCGGCGTGCGCCGGATCGTGCATCTGAGCGCTTTGGGCGCGGACGCCAACGGTCCGTCGATGTATCAGCGCAGCAAGGCCCAGGGCGAGGCACACCTGCAACTGAAGTCGCCCAGCCACGACCTGACGATCCTGCGCCCGAGCGTGATGTTCGGCCGCGAAGACAACTTTCTGAACCTGTTCGCAAAGCTGAACCAGCGCTTTCCGTTGATTCCGTTGGCCCGGGCCGAGGCGAGGTTCCAGCCAGTGTGGGTCCAGGACGTGGCCGAGGCGATCCTGCGCTGCGTGGCCAGGGCCGACACGATCGGCAAGATCTACGAGTTGTGCGGCCCCCGGGTTTACACCTTGCGCGAACTGGTTGAACTCTCTGGCAAGCTCTCGGGCCATCCGAGCCGGGTGGTGGCGGTGTCCGAGAAAATCGGGCGCATGCAGGCATCGTTGTTCGAACTCATCCCCGGCGACCCGATGATGAGCCGCGACAACCTCGATTCGATGAAGACGGACAACGTGGCCTCCGGCCATCGGCCCGGTCTGGCGGAACTGGGCATCGCGGCGGCCGAACTCGAAGCGGCGGTGCGCGGCTACTTCGGCCCGCACAGTTGGGCCAATCGGCTGATCGACTACCGCAAGACCGCCGGCAGATACTGAGTCCACGTCCCGATCCAGACGTTTTTTGATCCCTTGGAGACCCTCATGAAGCCTGGAACCCGCGGAACCCTATTTGCTACAGTACTAATAGCACTATCGTTAGCAGTGACGTGCGCAAACGCCCAAAAAATCGCTGATTGGCCAGGCAAGCCGCTCAAAATCGTGGTGCCATACCCGCCGGGCGGCTCGTCCGACATCATCGCGCGCGCCATCAGCCAGCCGCTGGCCGATGCGCTCAAGACCACGGTGGTGGTCGAGAACAAACCCGGCGCGAACGGCAACATCGGCTCGGACGCGGTCGCCAAGGCGAGCGACGGGCACACCATGCTTCTGTGCGACACCGGCTCGCTCGCGATCAGCCCTTCGGTCTACGTCAAGCTGCCGTTCGATCCGTCCAAGGACTTGCGCGGGGTCGCAATGCTCGCCTATTCGCCGCACCTGCTGGTGGTGCACCCGTCGGTGCCGGCGAACAACCTCAAGGAACTGGTCGCTTATTCAAAGGACCACCAGCTCAACTTCGCGGTGACCGCGACCGGCAGCGCGCCGCATCTGGCGGGGGTCGCGGTTGAAAAGGCCACCGGCGCCCAGTGGCAGTACATCCCGTACAAAGGCGGCTCGCAAGCCATTGGCGACACGGTGGGCGGCCAGACGCAGGTGCTGATGAACGGCATGCTCGCGACCTTGCCGTTCGTTCAGTCGGGCAAGCTCAAGGTCATCGGCGTGTCCAAAGCGACCCGCGTGCCGCTGTTGCAAAACGTTCCCACCATCGCGGAGCAGGGCGTCAAGGGGTTTGAGTCGGGCACCTGGCAAGGCGTGCTGATGCCCGCGAGCACGCCGCCGGCGGTGCTCGATCGGCTCTCGGCCGAGCTCACGCGCATCATCCGTTCACCCGAGGTGCGCGAGCGGCTGGTCGCGCAAGGCGCCGAGGTGCATGCGATGAATCCGGTCAAGTTCCACACCTTCTTCGAGCGCGAACGCAAGAACTGGGCGGCCGTCGTCGCGGAAGGCGGGATCAAGATCGAATGACGAGGGCAAGGGGCGCATGACGGATCGTCTGCCCCGATCGGCAACGAGTCGACCAGCCAGCTAACTTCGCCGCGAAGACACGACGATTCCGCCGACGATCAAGGCGAACGCGGCGGCGTGATACAGGTGCGGCACCTCGCCTAGCAGCACCGCCGACATCACGGCGGCGAACAAGGGCGTGAGGTTCGAGAAGAACGCGGCAATGGTCGGCCCCACGCTGTGCACGCCGACGCCCCAGCAGCGGTAGGCGATGATCGAAGGGCCGATCGCCACGAACAGCAGCGCGCCAGCCAGCGGCCAGCCCCAGACGATTTGCGGGCTGCCCAGGCTCCACTCAGCGGCCGTGAACAGGCCCGACCAACCGAGCCCGAACAGCATCTGCGCGACCAGGAAGCCGGACCAGTCGGCGCGCACCTCCTCGGGCACCTTGGGGCGCGTGAGCAGCCAGCTGTACATGGCCCAGACGATGGTGGCCAGCAACATGAACAGATCGCCCGGCAACAGCCGCACCGCCAGCAGTTTGGCCAAGTCGCCGCGGCATAAGACGAGCAGCACGCCGGCGATCGACAGCGCGGCGCCCGCCAGTTGCCGCGCCGAGAGCTTCTGTCCGAACCAGAGCCAGCCGATCGCCATCATCCAGACCGGCGTGCCGCCGGCCACCAGGGTCACGTTGATGGGCGTCGAGGTTTTGAGCGCGAGGTACTGCAGCGAGTTGTAGCTGCCCACGCCGAGCAGCCCGAGCAGCGCGAAACGGCGCCAATACGGCCAGACCGGTCCATGGGCGCGCAGCAGCCGGCCGCCCAGCGGCAGCAGCAGCAGCAATGCGAGCGACCAGCG
>JBDTRV010000195.1:0-5607 GCA_039931475.1 Burkholderiales bacterium
TGGATGCTCTTGATACGGCGGTCAGCGGCCGCGAGTTCATTGCAGGCGACCGATTCAGTGCCGCCGACGTCTACGCTGGCTCACAAATTGGCTGGGGCTTGCAGTTCGGCACGATCGAAAAGCGCCCGGCGTTCGAGCAGTATTGGGCGCGCATGGCGGGCCGCCCCGCGCTCAAGCGCGCCAACGAACTGAGCGACGCGGCGCTGCCGCCCAAGCCGCCCCAGAAGTAGTGGTTGCGCCGCGCGCCGCCGCGCAAGACACATTCTCGAAGGAGGTCACATGACCCTGCTCATCATCGGCCTCGTGCTGTTTCTCGGCGTGCACTCGGTCGCGTTCGTCGCGCCCAATTGGCGCACCTCATTCATCGAACAGCGCGGCGAGGCCTTGTGGAAGGGCGGCTATTCGCTGGTCTCGCTGGTGGGCTTCGTGCTGCTGGTCTACGGTTATGGGCTTGCGCGCCAGTCGCCGGTAGTGCTCTACACGCCGCCTGCGATGCTGCGTCATGTCTCGCTGCTCCTGCTGCTCCCGGTGTTTCCGCTGTTTCTCGCCACCTACCTGCCGGGGCGGATCAAGCGCGCGGCCAAGCATCCAACCTTGCTGGCCGTCAAGCTGTGGGCGCTCGCGCACCTGCTGACCAACGGCACGCTGGCCGACCTGTTGTTGTTTGGCGGATTTCTGGTTTGGGCCATCGCGGACCGGATCGCCGCCAAGCGCCGGCCGGTGCCGCGTGAAGTGCCCGGTGCGGCGCCGGGCAAATACAACGACCTGATCGCGCTGCTCGGCGGGCTTGCGATTTATTTCCTGTTCGTCGGCTGGGCGCACCAGTGGCTGATCGGGGTGTCGCCGCTGGGTTAGCGCTGGAGTTAGGCCGCATAGGAGTAGCAATGACACTCACCGGTGGATGTTTGTGTGGCCTGATAGCTTATGAGGTCACTGCACCGTTGAGAAATGCGCGAAGCTGTCATTGCTCGCGTTGCCGCAAGGCATTCAGCGGCGCGGGGTCGGCCGATGCGGAGGTCGAGCGCGGATCTATTCGATGGATAAGAGGCGAGCCGAACGCCACGCGCTACGAGCCAATGCCAGGCTGGGCTCTGTGCTTTTGCAACACGTGCGGGTCGACGCTGTGCGGGATGCTCGAAGGAGAAATGCATGGAGTGACGCTTGGCTGCGTCGATGGCGATCCCCAGGTAGAGATCGCAATGCATCTGTTCGTGGGTTCGCGCGCGCCCTGGGATCACATTGGTGGCGCAGCGCCTCAATTTCTCGGACCGCACGCAGGTCCAGCCTGACAATTGGTTCAAGTCGAAACCACTTCGCGGCTCGGCTCAACTCAGGCCCCAGCGCTGGCCTAGCGCGGCATCAATCGCGACTTGGCAGAGGACTGCGCCGAGCCTAGTTCGCCGAGCTCGGTTGATGCCGGGCACACGGCTTGGTTGCGGCGCCTGTCGAAAAGCGCGGTGCGAGGCTTTGCTGTTCGCCAGGCATCCGGCGCGGCACGTCGGGCCTCGTTGCGCCGCGTCGTACGGCCGAGCCGCGACGGATGCGATGGGATTTCGAACAAAATTGCCGTTCTACGCATGCCCACCGGTCATTTTCAGCTATCAATACCGCAGTAAACGAAAGAAACCTCTCCAATGCCGACCGAAAACATCGCCAATGCCTCCATCGCCACCCGTGCCAATGTCTATTTCGACGGCAAGTGCGTGAGCCACGGCCTGACATTGACCGACGGGACGAAACAGAGCGTGGGCGTCGTGCTGCCGGCGACCTTGACGTTCAACACCGGCGCGGCGGAGGTGATGGAATGCGTCGCGGGCGAATGCGAGTACAAACTCGCCGGCGCGGATCGCTGGTTGAAGTCGGCCGCTGGCGAGCGCTTCAGCGTTCCGGCGAACTCGTCGTTCGAGATTCGCGTGGTCGAGGCGTATCACTACATCTGCCACTTTGGCTGACGCGGGCCACGACTGACCAGCTCCGCCTTCAGCAAGCGCGCGAGCGCGTCGAATACGGTGCGAATGCGCGGGTTCGCGCGAATTTCCCGATGCACGACCAACCACACGGGTAGCCGCGGCAGGCGATATGCGCCAGCTGCCGATGGAACGACGGATCACGGTCCGAACCGACCATCCTGTGCGACGCGAGATCCGTCGGGGTTCTCGGCACGCCGAAACGATCGAGGTAGTGCCGACTCGCGCACGGCAGGATCTTGAATTCTCCGAGGCGCCGCGCGATCAGGCTGGACTGCCCGGGCCGCACCATGCGGATCGCGATGTCGGCATCACGCCGCAGCAGATTGCTGACCTCGTCTGAAGCGACGATCGCGATGTCGATGTCGGGCGCTTCGACCTGCAATTGGGCAACCATCGCGGGCAGCAGGTGCTGCGCGAGCGTGACACTCGCCGACACTCGAACGAGGCCCGTCACCGTCCGGTCGCTTCCGGTCACGGCCTGCGCGAGCCCGTCGGCCCCGGCCTGCATCGCGCGGGCATGACCCGCGATCGAACGGGCGTCCGCGGTCGGCGTCATTCCCCGGCCGGTTCGCTCGAACAGTATCTTGCCCAGTTGCGCCTCGAAGGCCTCGATGTGCCGGCCGACCGTCGGCTGCGTGGTGGCCAGGCGCCGCGACGCGGCGAGCAGGCTGCCAGTGTCGACCACCGCCAGGAAGGAGCGCACCAGCGCCCAGTCGAAAGCGCCTCGTGCGAAGGAACCAGTGGTATTCATATCTGCATAGCTCGGTTGCGTGGAAAGGCAATTGTGCATTCACGTTCTCGCACTAACAATGCCTTCACCCATTCGATGAAGGAAGCCGCAATGACCTCAACTGCCCACACCTGCGCCCTGGGCCCGACCCTTTCAGCATCGCGCCGACGCTTCGTTTGCACGACTGTCGGCGGCGTGATCTTCGCCGCGCTGCCGTTGGCCGGCTGCAGTCCCGTCGCCGCCGTGCCGGACTCGGCGGTCGCCGCCTGGTTTCCGGACGCGAGCCGGGACGATCCCCGCCGCCGGGCGCTATCCTGGGCGATCCTCGCGCCGAACCCGCACAATCGCCAGCCCTGGCTCATCGACCTCACCAAGCCGGACGAGATCACCGTGCGAATCGACACCACACGCCTGCTGCCCGAGACCGATCCCTTCGGCCGGCAGATCTTGATCGGCACCGGCGCGATGCTGGGGCTCCTCGAGATTGCCGCCACCAGCATCGGCTATCGCACCGAGACGCACCTGTTCGAGCAAGGCGCCTACGGCGAGCACCTCGACTCGCGACCACTCGCCCGGATCCGGCTCGCGGCGCACGACGACAAGGCCGCGGTGAGCAACGCGGCCGAGTTGTTCGCGCAGATCCCCAAGCGCCGGACCGTTCGCCTGCCCTACGACCCGGCAAGGACGACCGATGCGCGCTTCTCGAAGGACCTTGGGCAGGACCTCTCGCTTGCCGCCGGCGCGAGCATCCGCGCCAACACGTCCGTCCGCGCGGGAGTGATCACCCGCAACCAGGATCCGCGAAGCGCCGACTCGATCGCGCGAATCGCGAAGGCCGCCTGGAAGATCGAGCTGACGACGCCCCGGCTGGTGATGGAGTCGGTGAACCTGATGCGCGTGGGCAGCGCCGAGATCGACAAATATCGCGACGGCATCACGATGGATTCCTTCATGCTGGTCGCGCTCGACAAGTTCGGACTGCTCGATCGCAGCAAGGCCCCGACGCCGGCCTCGTCGATCACCCAGCGCCAGATCGCCGACTTCGATGCATCGATCGACAGCTCCCCGGCGTTCTTCTGGCTGACGACCGTCGGCAACTCGCGCCACGAGCAAGTCGAGGCGGGCATCGCGTACGCGCGTGCGCAACTGCGTGCGACCGCGCACGGCATGGTGATGCATCCGTTGTCGCAGAGCCTGCAGGAGTACGAGGAGATGATCGAGTTGCGCCGGGACATCCACCGCGAAATCGCGGCCATCGCCGCCATGCCGACCGGCCAATCAAACCATGAACCACGCGGCGAAACCAGGGCCGCCGGCAGCGGCGATGCCGACCGCACCCTGCAGATGCTCTGCCGGATCGGCTACCTGCCCAATGGCGTTGCAATGCCGGGCCCCGCGCCGCGCCGCGGGCTCGAAGCGCATATCAGACCCGAACGCCAGGCGTGAGTGCCGATGTCCCCATACGCGCCGGCAACGACGACGATGTAGCCATCGGGATCGCGCAGCCACGCCTCACGGTGCTTCGCGTTGGGGTTGATCAGCGGCCCTTCGAGAATTGCGGCGCACGAAGTGCCAATGCGCGCCATCGCTACGTCGAACCGGTCATGCTGGAACCACAATGCCAGCCCGTTGCTGGGCGGTTTCAGTTCGGCGCTGCCGAGATGGGCGTGCTCATGAAAGTCCCAGCAATGAAGCTGCAGCACCATCCGGCCGTCTGCCGGCCTTAAGCAACCACCCCCCCATTGGCAACGGGCGGGCCGGCGCCCGGTCGAGGCTACGCTGCAGCGAGCCGGGTCGGCAAACGGCGTGCAGCAGAGCCAAGCCGGCTGGCTTGCCGCCTACCGGGCGCTTATCGCGACGGCCGCGCCGCGCGTTTCTTGCCCGCGTCGCGCGGCACGAACACCTTGCCGGTGGACGGTTTGGCGGGTCGCTCAAAACGCGCGCCTGCCGAGTGCCGCTCGACGAACTCACCACGTGCCGGCGCCGCCGCCCGAGCCGCGAAGTCTCCCGGACGTGCAGTATTCGCGCGCTGCGGCCGGTCGCCGAATTCGCGTGCGAGGTCGCGCCCGCGCGGCTGACCGAAATCGCCACGATCGCCCGAGAACCCACCCCGATCACCGCCGAAGTGGCCGCGATCGCCCGCATTACTGCCACGATCGCCTGTGAAACCGCCGCGATCGCCTGCGTAGCCGCCACGATCACCTGCGAAACCACCGCGATCACCGCCGAAGCCGCCGCGATCGTTTCCGCCACGGGGGCCGCTGGGACCGGAACGGCCGCGGCTGGCATAGCCGCCACCACCCGCTCGGGCGCCGGGCGGGCCGCCGCGTGCGAAGCGATCACCGCCGCGGTCGCGCTCACCGCCGCCGAAACTGCCGCGCCCGGCAGTGGGCGGACGCTGCTGCGGCTCAAGGCCGGGAATCACTTCGGCCTTGAACGGCTGGCGCGTGAAGGCTTCGATGTCGAAAATGCGGCGCCGGTCGCGGAACTCGGCAAAGCTCACAGCCAGCCCGTCGCGCCCGGCGCGGCCGGTGCGGCCGATGCGGTGGGTGTAGTCCTCGGCCTTCATCGGCAGGCCGAAGTTGAAGACGTGGGTGATGGTGGGCACGTCGATGCCGCGCGCGGCGACGTCGGTCGCGACCAGAATCTGCACCTGGCCCTGGCGCAGCGCTGTCAGGCGCCGGTTGCGCAGGCCCTGGCTCAAGGCGCCGTGCAGCGCGACTGCCGAGAAGCCGACTTGTTGCAAATCGCCGGCGAGCGCATCGCATTCGATCTGTGTGCTCGCGAAGACGATGGCCTGGTTGATTTTCGTGTCGCGCAGCCAGTGGTCAAGCAGCTTGCGCTTGTGCTGCGGGTTGTCGGCCCAGAACAGCGTCTGGCGGATGTTGGCGTGCTGCTCCTGCGGGT
>JBDTRV010000196.1:0-5513 GCA_039931475.1 Burkholderiales bacterium
GCGCCGCCGACTCGATGCCGAGCGCGACATCGGCGCTGCCGTCGGCCACCGCCTGCGCCACCGCCGCGTGCGACGGCTCGATCCGCTCATAGCCTGCAATGCGGGCCGGGTCGATTCGCGCGCCGGCGAGCAATTCATCGAGCAACAGCCGGGTGCCGGTGCCGATGCCGCGGTTGACAAAGCGCACGCCGGTCCGCGCGAGGTCGACCAGCATTGCGAGACCGAGTGGGTTGCCGGGCGCCACCATCAGCCCTTGGGTGCGGCGCGCGAAGCCGATGATCTTGTGCTGCCCGGGCTCGAGCAACGGCTGGTAGGTTCGCTGGGCCAGGGTGCCGACATGCGGCGCCTCGATCGTGTGAAAGCCCGCCATGGTGCAGCGCCCCTGGTTCAGCGCCACGATCGCGTCGACGCTGCCGCAAAATCGGATGTCCAGGTGCAGCTGCGCGGTGGCGGCGGCATGTTCGCGCAGAGCGCTCAAGGCGTCGTCATGGCTCGCGTAGAAGGTCAGCACGTGAACCTCGTCGTCGAAGGCGAGAGCGAATGCGCGTTCAAGGTCGGCGTGCAACGCTTCGATCTGGGCCGACAGGCGCGCCTGAGCCTGGCGTTCGGCAAACAGCAGCTTGTCGCCGAACTCGGCCAGGCGCGCGGGCTGACCTTTGTCCCAGATCAACAGTTGGCGCCCAAGCCGTTGCTCCCAGCGCTTGAGTTCGCCCCAGACGTGACGATAGGACAGCCCGAGCGAATCCGCCGCCGCCGAGATCGAGCCGTGCTGGCGCACCGCATTGAGCAAATCCATCAATGGATTGGCGAGCCGCGCCTCGTCGCCGTTGCGGCGATCGGCGAGCGCGTAGGACAGGTGAATCTGTTGCACCGCGCCGAGTATGGTGCAGTCGGCGGCCCGGTCCCGCCGCCGCGTCCGTTGGTGGCGGGCACGCCACCTGCTTGAGGGGTCGATACAAAGTGCCGTGCTGTAATGAACAGGACCTGATCTCGCCAGAAAGAGCCCCTACCAAGTGACGTCAAACCCGAGCGCCGCCAAGGCCTTTTCCAATGATTCCAGCGCATCTGCCTGGAGCAACGGCACAAGAGGCGAGGTCGCGCGGCGCTTCGCGTCGGTGCGCGAACAAACCCTCGCGCTGGTCGAGTCGCTATCGGCGGAAGACTTGTGCGTGCAGTCGATGCCCGACGCGAGTCCGGGCAAATGGCACCTGGCCCACACGAGCTGGTTTTTCGAGACCGTTCTGCTGAAGGCGCACGCGGCCGGCTACCGCGAATTCGATCCACGCTTTGGCCATCTGTTCAACTCCTACTATGAATCGCTCGGCTCGCGCCATCCGCGGCCCGATCGCGGGCTGCTGTCCCGGCCTGGGTTGGCCGAGGTGCTGGCGTACCGCGAGCATGTGGATGGCGCGATGCAGCGCTTCATCCAGTCCGCCGGCGCTGCCGTGTCGCCGGAGGCATCAAGGCTGGTCGAGCTCGGTCTGCAGCACGAAGAACAGCATCAGGAGCTGATCCTGACCGACGCGTTGCACTTGCTCTGGTGCAACCCCCTGCTGCCGGCCTGGCGCCCGAGCGAGGCGCCCGCGCTGCGGCTCGCGACCGAGTCGCCGCCACTGGAATTCATCGAGCGTCAAGGTGGCGACGTGGACATTGGCCATGCCGGCGCGGCGTTTGCCTTCGACAACGAAACGCCGCGCCATCGCGCGCTGCTCGCCAGGCACGCCATCGCGAACCGACTCGTGACTTGTGGCGAGTTCGCCGAATTCATCGCCGATGGCGGCTATCAGCGGCCGGAGCTCTGGTTGTCCGACGGCTGGGCCGCCGTGCAGGCCGGCCAATGGCGCTCGCCCCTGTACTGGCTGGCGCCGCACGACCCGCGCGCTCCGGCCCCGTACTGGCAGTTGTTCGGGCTTTGCGGTGTGCGGCCGCTGGACGAGTCGGCTCCGGTCAGCCATTTGAGTTTTTACGAGGCGGCCGCCTTCGCGGAATGGGCCGGCGCGCGCCTGCCGACCGAGTTCGAATGGGAGGCGGCCTGGGACGCGCCCGGCATCACGCAGATGACCGACCATGTTTGGCAGTGGACCCGATCGTCTTACGACCCGTACCCTGGCTTTCGGCCCTTGGCTGGCGCGGTGAGCGAGTACAACGGCAAGTTCATGGTCGGCCAGATTGTGCTGCGCGGATCGAGCAGCGCGACCGCCTGCGGCCATGCGCGGCGCAGCTACCGCAACTTTTTTCCGCCGGGCGCGCGCTGGCAGTTCG
The DNA here is from genome assembly GCA_039931475.1 of Burkholderiales bacterium. Taxonomy (GTDB): domain Bacteria; phylum Pseudomonadota; class Gammaproteobacteria; order Burkholderiales; family Burkholderiaceae_C; genus JBBPYC01. Next base: position 2,263 of record JBDTRV010000196.1, read on the forward strand.
CCGGCCTTCGGCTGGCTAAGGACGCGGGATGTTGAAAGTCGGCGTGATCGACGCCGACCCTGCGCGGCCATCGCAGCCGCAACCGCAGCCGCATTTCAGCGCTGGCTTCGAGCAGGATTTGCTGCATGCCCTGGCCGAACGCCCACGCCATATCTCGCCCAAATACTTCTACGACGCCGCTGGCTCGGCGCTGTTCGACCGGATCTGCGAGCTGCCCGAGTACTACCCGACGCGCACCGAAGTCGCTTTGCTAGACCGTTTCGCGCCCGAGATCGCGCGGCTTTGTGGGGCGCGGGCCGAAGTGGTCGAGTTCGGCGCTGGCTCGCTCCACAAGATTCGGTTGTTGCTCGCGGCGCTAGATCGGCCGGCGCGCTACGTGCCGATCGACATTTCGTCCGAGCACCTTGCCGCGTCCGCACGTGATCTGGTGCGCGACCATCCGCGGCTGTCGGTCGTGCCGGTGGCGGCCGACTACACCTGCGCGTTCGACCTGCCGCCACCGCTGGCCGGGGCCGGCCGCAGGATTGGTTTTTTCCCAGGCTCGACGATCGGCAATTTTTCACCGGTGGAAGCGCTGGGTTTTCTGAGATCGGCCGCGCAATTGCTTTCCGGCGGCGCGCTGCTCCTGGGCGCCGATCTGGTCAAGGATCCGGCGCTACTGCATGCGGCCTACAACGATGCCAAAGGCGTGACTGCGGCCTTCAACCTCAACCTGCTCGCGCGCGCCAATCGCGAACTCGGCTGCGATTTCGAGCTGGCGCAGTTCGCCCACAGCGCGTTCTACAACGCTCCGCTGTCGCGCATCGAGATGCACCTGATGAGCCGGTGCCGACAACGGGTGCGGGTGGCAGGGAAGGCATTCGAGTTCGAGGAGGGCGAGACGCTGCACACGGAGAACTCCTACAAATTTACCGTGGACAGTTTGCGGGCGTTGGCGCTTGCGGCAGGTTTCGAGCCCGGGCCGGTGTGGACCGACGAGAAGCGGCTGTTTTCGCTGCACTGGCTCTCTTCGCCCGGCGCGAAAGGTTGATGCGTCAGCCGACGTCGGACTGGTGGATCGTGAACATGCCTGATTTCCGATCCGCGAAGTAGAGCCTGAGCGTTTCCGCGACGGTGCGAAACGCGATCTCGTCCCAGGGGATTTCGCTTTCGGTGAACATCCGGGTCTCGCTGGTTTCATGCCCCGGATCGAACTGGTCGGACAAAAGCTGCGCGAGAAAGTAGACGTGAACCTGCCCGACCCGCACCACGTTCATCACGCTGAACAGGTTGCCCATCTCGATCTGCGCGCCGGCTTCTTCGTCGGTCTCGCGCTCGGCCCCCTGGATCAGCGTTTCACCGAGTTCCATGAAACCGGCCGGCAACGTCCACTTGCCCAGCCGAGGTTCGATCGCGCGCTTGCACAGCAGCACCTTGTCGCCCAGGTGCGGCACCGTGCCGACCACGTTCAGCGGGTTCTCGTAATGGATCGTGTGGCAGGCGGGACAAACCGCCCGCACCCGCGTGTCGCCATCGTCCGGCACGCGGTATTCAACCGCGACGCCGCAGTGCTTGCAATGCGTGATCGGGACGCGGGACAGCGGCCGGGGCGGGATGACTGCCGACATGCTCGTTAAGCCCTCTCGGTTTCAGCCGCCCACCACGGACAGCCGCAAGGTCTCGAGCCCCGTGACCCCGCCTTCCAATTCATCGCCGACCTCGACCGCCGCGACGCCCTCGGGCGTGCCCGTGAAAAGCAAATCACCCGGTTGCAGTTCCCAAGCGGCGGTCAGGTGCTCGATCGATTCGGCAATGCTCCAGATCAGCTTGGACACGTCGCTGCGCTGGCGCACCTTGCCATTGACCTTGAGCCATATGTCAGCCTGCTCGACGTCCCCCGCCTGCTCTTTCCGCGTGATCGGGCCGATCGGCGCCGAGGATTCGAACGCCTTGCCGATCTCCCACGGGCGGCCCTGTTTTTTCATCTCGCCCTGCAGGTCGCGCCGGGTCATGTCAAGGCCCACCGCATAGCCATAGATGTGCTCGTGCGCGTCGGCTGCCTTAATGTTTTTTCCGCCCTTGCCGATCGCCACCACCAGCTCGATCTCGTGATGCAGGCTTTTGGTGAGCGACGGATAGGGCAGCTTGCCTTTCTTTCCGGCTTCGACCACGACCATCGAGGTGGCCGGCTTCATGAAGAAAAACGGCGGCTCGCGACCGGTGAATCCCATCTCCTTTGCGTGCTCGACGTAGTTGCGGCCGACGCAGTAGATGCGGTGCACCGGAAAGCGCGCAGAAACGCCTGCCACCGGCACCGACGCGGTCGGACGCGGCTCAAATACGTAGTTGATGTTGGGCATGGCGGTTCTTTGGGAACGTTCAGGTGGAACTTCAGCCGCAGTGTGCCACGACGCCGCGCCTTGGAAAAACGGCGAAGGGACGGCTGCAAAACCCAAGCAAGCGCGTGCGCCGAGGCGGGCTGTGCTGACGATCCCTGACCGTTCGTTAGTGACTGGCCTGCACCCGTTCGACCTCTTCTTCGACGTCGCGCAGCCGATCCTTGCCGAAGAACATCTCGTCGCCGACGAAAAAAGTCGGCGCGCCGAACACTCCGCGCTCGAACGCTTGCTGCGTCTCGTCGATCAGGGTTTGCTTGACCTGGGCGTCCTGGCTGGCGGCGATTAGCGCATCGGCGTCAAGTCCGGCTTCGCGCAAGGTCTGATGGATCACGGCCGGATCGTCCAACTTGCGGCCTTGCTCCCACATCGCGGCGAACATCGCATCGGCATACGGCGCGAGCTGGCCGGATTGCCTTGCCGCAACCGCGCCGCGCATGATGTGAAGCGTGTTGACCGGGAAGTGCGGGTTGAACTTGAACGCCGCAATCTGGTGCCGAAGGATGAATCGCTTCATCTCTCGCCGCTCGTATTCGAGTTTGTTCTTCACGCCCGCGAACGCCTCCATTGGCGAGCGGTTGTTGGCAAGCTTGAACAGGCCACCGAGCAGGATCGGCAAATGGTCGAACTTGCAGCCGGTGCGCTGTTCGATGGCCGGGATCACCTGGTGCGCGAGATAGGCGTTCGGGCTGCCGAAGTCGAAGTAGACTTCCGGCGGCGTGGTCAGCGACATGCCGTCACCACCGCTCGCTCGCGGGCCGGAGGTCGAGCTCGAAGGTCCACGCGTCGCGCGGCTGCTGGTGCAGCTGCCAGTAGGCGTCGGCAATCGACTCCGGGCGCATCAATTGATCCGGCGCGAGCGCCGCTAGCCCGGCC
>JBDTRV010000197.1:0-5489 GCA_039931475.1 Burkholderiales bacterium
ATCACAGTTTGTGATCTCAACTCCTCGACTTCGTCCCACGTCAGTTGGAACATGAAATCCGACGGAAAACGATCGACGTTGCGCTGAACCGCCTGGTTCAGAACGCGCGTCTGCACCTGGTAAAGCGAAGCGAGTTGCGCAGCCAGCATGACCCGCTGGCCGCGCAGCAGAACGACGTTCGATTCAATCGTCTCCGCGGTCGGTATCGATTCGCCAATCTCTCGCCCCGCGTCAGCCACGCGCCGTCTCCCGCCGTTGCTCCATCGCACCGATGAACCGGTCGAACAAAATCCCCACGTCATGCGGCCCCGGCGCGCCTTCCGGGTGCCCTTGAAACCCGAACGCCGGCCGATCGGTGCGCTCGACGCCTTGCAACGTGCCGTCGAACAGGCTCACGTGGGTTGCGCGCAGGTTCGCCGGCAGCGTGTCCGCATCGACCGCGAAGCCGTGGTTCTGGCTCGTGATGCCGACCCGGCCCGTGTCCAGATCCTTGACCGGATGGTTCGCGCCGCGATGCCCGAACTTCATCTTGAACGTTTTCGCACCATGAGCCAGCGCCAGCAATTGATGGCCGAGGCAGATGCCGAAGAGCGGAATGCCGGCGTCGACCAATTCGCGCACGCATTCAATCGCATAGCCGCACGCATCGGGGTCGCCCGGGCCGTTCGAGAGGTAGATGCCGTCGGGCGCGAACGCCAGCGCTTCGGCGGCCGGCGTCTGCGCCGGCACCACGGTGATGCGGCAGCCGCGCTCGGCCAGCATGCGCAGGCTGTTGCGCTTGACGCCGAAGTCGTAGGCGACGACGTGGAATTTCGGCTCGGTCTGACGGCCGTAACCTTCGCCCAACGTCCATTCGGTTTCGGTCCATTGATAGCGCTCGGTGGTGGACACAACCTTGGCCAGATCGAGGCCGGCCATGTTCGGAGCCTCGCGTGCGGCATGACGGGCGCGCTCGACTATCTCCGGCGTTACCGCGTCGCCCGCGGCCAGACCGAGGATGCAGCCGTTCTGCGCGCCCCCGCTGCGCAAGATGCGCGTGAGCCGCCGGGTGTCGATGCCCGCGATCGCGACTGTGTCGTTGCGCCGCAGGAATTCGGGCAAGCTGGCGGTCGCGCGGAAGTTCGATGCGAGCAACGGCAGATCGCGGATCACGAGCCCGGTCGCATGCACTTTGCCCGATTCGGAGTCTTCCTCGTTGACCCCGTAATTGCCGATGTGCGGATACGTCAGGCAGGCGATCTGCTGGCAATAGCTCGGATCGGTCAGGATTTCCTGATAGCCGGTCATCGAGGTGTTGAACACCACTTCGCCCACTGCGAGGCCGGTGGCGCCGATGGATTGGCCAGTGAACACGCAGCCGTCGGCGAGCGCCAGAATGGCCGGCGGGAAAGTTCCCTCAAGAGACGAAAGCAAGGCGTTCTCCGAATGATCTACGGGCGCCCCGAGCGTCTGGCAGGAGCCCTGGATGAAGGCTCTTGCGCGGCTTGAATTCGTGATTTTTTCAGGCTGGCGAGGGGCGGCGAGGCGCCTTTCAAGGCGGTTGATTGTAGCCGACGGTCCTTTTCTCAGGCCCTTCGCGGACGGCTTGCCGATCACTTGGCAGCCCGCTGCGCGGCCCCGTCGCATCCTTTCATAACTCTTCGCTGAACGTCGCGGCGCTGCGCCAACTGTGCTGACCGCGACCTGCGCCGGCCTGCGCCGAACTTGAGCCAAACCTTGCCAAACCCTTATCAGCCTTGCTGCCCTCTCCGCAGTTCGCCGAGTCGTGCGGGCGGGCGGCCGTTACCCTGAGCCGCCCCCGCTCAATCGCGCAGCGCGGCGACTGGCTTTGCGCTCGATGCGGCGACAGCGCCCGCATGCAGGCAGATGGCAGCCGCCGCGGCCACGTTCAGCGACTCTTCACCGCCCGGTTGCGCGATACGGATCGAGCGCGCGCCCTGCCGGGTGCGAGCCGCGAAACGCACCGCAAGTGCCGGGTCGATCCCCTGTCCCTCGTGCCCGAACACCCAGGCCGCAGGGCTTGGCAAGTCGGCTTCGTGCAGCCAGGCACCGTCATGCGAGCTGGTTTGCAGGATCGGCAGGTCGAGCAGCTCCAGATCGGCCGGCTGCGCCTGCTCGATCAGCCGCAGCCCGAAGTGCGCGCCCATGCCGGCGCGCAGCACCTTCGGCGCCCATAGCGCGGCGGTGCCCTTGAGCGCCACGATCTGCGCGAAACCGAACGCGGCGGCGCTGCGCAGGATCGATCCGACGTTGCCGGCGTCTTGCAAGCGGTCGAGGATCACCGTGGGCACGGTCGGCAACAGCGCCGGTGGCTCGGCCAGCGGCAACAGCATCCCGATGCCGGCCGGCGAATCGAGCGGGCTGATCGCGGCGAACAGGCGATCCGAAACGATTACTATCTTTTTTGTAGCTGGATCGGTCCAGTGGACAAGCGGAGAGGCCCAAAAAGACTCCGAAAACACCGTCAACTCTGGCCTCCAGCCGCGCGCGACGGCCGCGCCGCACAAATGTTCGCCCTCGATCCAGATGCTCCCGGCAGCGCGGTAGCCGCCCGGGTCGCGCGCCAACTGGCGCAGTTGCTTGATCAGCGGATTGGCGGGTGAGCTGATGCGTTCGGGCTGCCCAGCGACAAAGTGCCCCGCAGCCGCGCCGCGACCACCCGCACCACCCGCACCACCCGCACCACCCGCGTCGGCCGCGTGAGGCGCGAAGCCGTGCGCCGGACGGCTCACCGGCTCAGCACCAGCGCGACTGGCGCGAAGCTTCTGCGGTGCACCGCGCATGCGCCATGGGTCTGAAGTGCGAGCAGGTGCGCAGCGGTGCCGTAGCCCTTGTGGGCCGCGAAGCCGTAGTGCGGATACTGCCGATCGAGATCGGCGCACAGGCGGTCCCGATGCACCTTGGCCAGAATCGACGCAGCCGAGATCGCCGGCTCGGTCGCATCGCCATTGACGATCGCCTCGGCCAGCACGTCGAGCACCGGCAGCCGGTTGCCGTCGACCAGCACGCGCGCCGGCCGGCAGGTGAGCGCCATCACCGCGCGGCGCATCGCGAGCATCGTGGCCTGCAGGATGTTCAGCGAGTCGATTTCCTCGACCGTGGCGTGGGCGACCGCGCAGCAAAGCGCTCGTTCGAGGATCTGGACTTCCAGTTCCTCGCGCCGCTTGGCGGTGAGGATTTTGGAGTCGGCCAGTCCTTCGATCGGCCGGCGTTCATCGAGGATCACCGCCGCCGCGACGACCGGCCCGGCCAGCGGCCCGCGCCCCGCTTCGTCAACGCCGGCGACGAGGCCCGGCACGGCCCAGAGCAATGGCGCCTGCTCAGCGTTCGAGGATTTTCTGGATCGCATCGGCAGCGATGGTAGCCGTGTCGCGCTTGAGGTCGAGGTGCATCGATGCGAATCGCTGCTGTAGCTGCTGGACCTTGGTCGGCGATTTGAACCAATCGATCACCGCGTCGGCCAGCGCCTGGGGTGTCGCGTGCTCCTGCAGCAGCTCGGGCACGACAAAGTCGCGGCACAGGATGTTGGGCAGGCCGACCCACGGCTGCAGCTTCTTGCCGCTCATGATCTTGAGCGACAGCCGGTTCATGTGATACGAAATGACCATTGGCCGCTTAAACAGCGCCGCTTCAAGCGTGGCGGTGCCGCTTGCTACCAGCGCCACGTCGCACGCGGCCAGACAGTCGTGCGACTGTCCAATCACGATCTTTACGGCGTCGCCTACACCCGCGATGCGCGCCGCGGCTTCGAGTTGTTGCATCAGATGCGGCAGCGCCGGTACTACGAATTGCATAGCAGGAAACGACCGCTGGACGTGCGCGGAGGCCTCGAAAAACCTTTGGGCGAGGTGCTTGACCTCGGACTGACGGCTCCCCGGCAGCAGCGCCAGCACCGGGCGCTCTGCGTCGAGGCCGAGCCGCTCGCGCGCGGCGACGCGATCCGGCTCCATCGGAATCACGTTGGCCAGCGGGTGGCCGACGTAGGTCGATTCGATGCCGTGCTGCGCCAGCAATTCCGGCTCGAACGGAAAGATGCACAGCACGTGGTCCGCCGCTTCCTTGAGCTTCAGCAGCTTTTCGGCGCGCCAGGCCCAGAAGGACGGGCTCACGAAATGCACCGTGCGGATGCCCCCGGCTCTGAGCCGCGCTTCGAGGCCGAAGTTGAAGTCGGGCGCATCGACGCCGATGAACATGTCCGGCCGCTCTTGCAGCATGCGCGCGCCAAGCTTGCGACGCAGTGCGATCAGTTGCGCCAGCCGAGGCAGCACTTCGAGATAGCCGCGCACCGAAAGCAGTTCGCTCGAATGCCAGGCATCGAACCCGCGCTCGACCATCCGCGGCCCACCCACGCCGAACGCTCGCAGTTCCGGCCAGCGCGCGCGCATTCCATCGAGCAGCAGTCCAGCGAGCAGATCGCCGGACGCTTCGCCGGCGACGAGGCCGAAGTTGGGGGACTTCATCGCCAAGGACTAACGGATGGACTCAGCCGCAGCGGCGGCCGCACGCGCTCGGGTCGATTGATCGTCAGGCATTCCTGCGGGCCGGCTCATTCTGATGCAAAAACTTCGTGTAGAGATCACGGGGCGGTGCAACCGAAATTGTCTTGAGCACCTGCCCCACGTTGCCTCGGTGATAACCGCCATGCGTGACGACGTGAAGCAGCATTTCTTCCTTGGACATGCGACCACGATCTCCGTCGGTGAAGAAGAAGTCGACGGCTTCGGACAAGCCAGCGGAAAACAGATCACGGACGTAATTCGTGTACCACGCATCTGTAGCAGTGACATCGCCTTGAAGTTGGCCCAGCGACGGAGTCGATTTGGTGTTGGTGGCGCCGAACGGATTTGATTCGCCGCTGAGATGGGAGCGAAAAATCTGGTCGTCGACGTGGATGTGGTTCAGCGTGCGGATGCACGAGTGGATCTGTTCCGAGTGCGCGGGCGGCAAAGATGCCAAGGCGCCAAACAGCTCCAAATTTGCCCACGCTTTGTAGTCAAACAATGTTTGCAGTGTGGCGATGGACATGCTGCGGATGGTTCTCGGGCCTAGCGGACGATGCCGCGCTCCGCCCGACCAAGAAACTCAAGCATCGCCGTCACGTCGGCTTCAGCGCCCGCTACCGTGGCTTCGCCCTTCCCCATTGCCCCGATCGCCTCGCGCGACGCCTGCAACGTCAGGTTTTCGCGGTACAGCAGCCGGTGCATCTTCTTGATCAAAGAGATGCGCTCAGGGCTGAAACCCCGCCGGCGCAATCCTTCCTGATTGACGCCCTGCGCGGCCGCCGGGCTGCCCGCCACGGTCACGAACGGCGGCACGTCCTGCGACAGCCGGGTCTGAAAACCGGTCATCGCATGGGCGCCGACCCGCACGAATTGATGGATGCCGGACTGGCCGCCGACGAACACCCAGTCGCCCAGATGCACGTGGCCCGCGAGCTGCGCGAGGTTGGCCATGATGATGTGGCTGCCGAGCTGGCAGTCGTGCGCGAG
>JBDTRV010000198.1:0-5452 GCA_039931475.1 Burkholderiales bacterium
ACGTTCAGGAAGTTGGTGAAGGCGTGACGGCTTGCGGTGCGCGGCTCAATGTTCATGGCTCACAAGTCACAAGTCACGAGTCACGACCCGACGCTAGTCGCTCCGAACACAAGAGGTGATGTTTTGGCATCGAAAAATGCACCCGTCGCTTGTCCATAATAGGTTTGCAGCTATTGAAATCGTAGCAAAATAGGTCAATCACCAACGAATGCAACCATCATGATCCAACCGGAAACGCTCTTGTCCCACAACGATCAAGGCACGCTCTGGCCCGCGGATCGCGCGGCGCCCCAGGGCGATGTGGCCAGCGCCTATCAGGCACAGCTCGCGGTGCGGGCACTGCGCATCGCGCGTGGCGAAGCGCCGCGCGGTTTCAAAATCGGCTTTACCAACCGCACCATCTGGGAACGCTACAACGTGCGCGCGCCGATCTGGGGCACGGTCTGGCGCGAAACCTTGCAGTTTTGCGATGGCGAGGGCAAGGTCGATCTCACTGGCCTTTGCCAGCCTCGGCTCGAACCGGAATGCGTGTTCGGTATCGCGAAGACGCCGCCGGTGGGGGCGAACCTGGACCAACTGTTCGATTGCATCGACTGGTTCGCGCCCGGCTTCGAGATCGTGCAGTCGCACTGTGCCGACTGGAAATTCGACGCACGCGAATCGGTCGCCGATGGCGGCCTTCACGCGCGGCTTTTGGTCGGCAAGAAAAAGCCGGTGCACGAAGTCGCCGCCGACGCCGCTGAACTTGAAAGCGCGTTGGCCTGCACGCCGGTGAGTCTGTATCGCGGCAACGATCTGGTCGACGGTGGCATCGGCGCGAACGTGCTCGACGGGCCGCTGCATGCGCTGCATTACTTCCTGAACGAGTTACGGACCTGCCCCGGCGCGCCGGGGCTGGAACTCGGCGACGTGGTCACGACCGGCACCTGGACGGATGCCTGGCCGGTGGAGCCGGGTCAGCGCTGGCGAGCGGAGTTCGAGGCGCCGCTGGCGCGGTTGGACGTTGCGTTCAAGTAGAGCGGCTCCACCGTCGCGCAGGGCAGCTTTAACCCCGGATTGCGTCGCTTAGCTTCAAACCGTACTTCTGCTCGGAATCCTTGAGCGACGGCGCAATCGCCGGATGCAGCCGCACGCCTTCCGCTTTCTGCTGCGCGCGCAGTGCGAGGCCACGCTCGCCCGGCAGCCGCACCGGCCGCGCCGGGTCGATCGGGCGATTGCTTCGGCAGCGCTCGGCAACGTGGTCCATCTGGCGCAGGAAATCGGCCTTGCCACCGAATGCGTTCAGGTCGTGCAGCGTCAGGTAAACCGTTGCGCCCCAGCCTTCCAAGGGATCGGCGCGGCCGTGGCCCGCGAGGCCGCCGGTCAGCGCTTCGATCAGCAGCGCCATGCCGTAACCCTTGTGTCCGTGGCTCAAGCCGCCGATCGGCAGCAGGGTGCCGGGCGGATCGGTGAACAGTTCGTTCGGGTCGTTGCTCGGGTTGCCATTCGCGTCCATCAACCAGTCTTCGGCAAAGCGTTCGCCAGCGGCGCGTTTCCGGTTGGTCATGCCGTTGGTGGTGATCGAGGCCGAGATGTCGAGCATCACGCCGCCGTTCGAAATCGGGAAGCCTAAAGCCAGCGGGTTCGGGGTGAATACCGGCTGGGTGCCACCGAACGGCGCGACGCTCGCGCTGCGCGGGTCGGAGCACGCGAGCATCAGCAGCATGTCTTCCTCGAGCGCCCGCAGCAAGTAAACCGCGAGACACGCGATGTGGTGGCTGCGCCGGATCACGAGCGTGGCGGTGCCCAACTCCCTTGCGCGCGGCAACAGCAGGTCGATGCCTTGGTTGACCAGCCATGGGCCGGGCAGGCGGCGGCCGTCCCAGAGCACCGCGGCCGGTTTGTCGGAGATGGTCTCGGGCGCGCCGGCGCTGGTCATGCTGCCGGATTCGATCTCTTTCAGATAGCCAGGCAGTTGCGCCATGCCGTGCGTATCGTGGCCGAGCAGGTCGCCTTCTACCAGGGTCTCGGCCACGCATTGGGCCATCGGTGCGGCAAGGCCAGCGCCGGTCAGAAGGCTAGTGCAATAGTCGACCAGCGCGGTCGCGTCATACAAGGGTCGGTCTTGGTTCATCGAAACCTGGCGAATCAGGGGGGTGGAAGAGCGGACCGGCTTGTGTCAGGTCGGCAGCACCACGGCACGGTGCCTGCGAAGGTTGGCCCAACCGGAGCCAACCCAGACGATCAAGGTAAAGATCGCAAGCCCGGCGGCGATCGGCCGTTCGACGAACGCGAGCCAGCTTCCGTCGGACTTGATCATCGACGTGATGAAGTTTTCCTCGAGCATCTTGCCGAGCAGCATGCCCAAAATCGCGGGCGCGATCGGGAAGCCGTTTTCCTCCAGCAGCCAGGCGGCGACGCCGAACGCGAGCAAGATGGTGAGGTCGAACGACGAGTTGTTGATCGCGAACGAGCCGACCAGGCAGAACACCATGATGATCGGCATCAGCACGTTGCGTGGCACCTTGAGCAACCGGCTCGCGACCTTGATGCACAACCACCCGAGCGGCAGCATCAGCAGGTTGGCCAGAATGAACACGATGAACACCGCATACACGTTCTGCGGGTTGTTGATAAAGATCATCGGCCCCGGATTCATGTTCTTCATGTAGAGCACGCCGATCACGATCGCGGTGATCGAATCGCCCGGAATGCCGAACACCAGCGCCGGCACCCAAGCGCCGGAGAGAGCGCTGTTGTTGGCCGCACCGGCTTCCACAAGCCCTTCCGGATGGCCGGTGCCGAACTTTTCCGGCGTCTTCGACATCTTGCGGCTCATCGCATACGACATCCAAGCGGCCATGTCCGCGCCCGCGCCGGGCAGGATGCCGACGGCGGTGCCCAACACGCTGCCGCGCAAGGTCTGCTTCGGGTATTTCTTCATCAGCCCCCACATGCCCTTGAACACCGAGCCGATCTGTTGGCTGAACGCGAGCGACTGGTTCTTCGTCAAGGTGAAGCGCAGGATCTCGGAGATCGCGAACATGCCGATCATCGCGGGGATCAGGCTGATGCCGCCGAGCAGGTCGATGTTGTCGAAAGTGAAGCGCGGGTAGCCGGCCGGGTTGTCAAGGCCCACGCAACCCATCAGCAACCCGAGGAACAGCGTGACCATTCCCTTCAACGGGTTGTCGCCGGTGATGAACACCGCGCAGGTCAGGCCCAGCACCACCAGCCAGAAATACTCGAACGAGCTGAACTGGATCGCCACTTCGGCCAGCGCCGGCGCCGCGACGATCAGAACCGCGGTGCCGAAGAGGCCGCCGATGCAGGAGAACACGAGCCCGATTCCCAAGGCCGTTTCGCCATGGCCCTTCTTCGTCATCGCATACGACTCGTCCACATACGCGGCCGACGCGGGGGTGCCCGGAATGCGCAGCAGCGCTCCGGGAATGTCGCCGGCGAAGATCGCCATCGCGGTGGCGGTGACGATCGCGGCCACCGCCGGCACCGGATCGAGAAAAAACGTGATCGGCACCAGCAGCGCGGTCGCCATCGTGGCGGTGAGTCCCGGCACCGCGCCAACGAACATGCCGAACGCACCGGCGAACAGCATCGCGAGCAGAGTGTCTGGCCGCATGACCATCTGCAGCGCGAGAAGATAGGCATCCATGCTCAGGCCTCCACGTGTTGGCGCATCACCATGCGAAGCTTTCGAGCACGCCCCAGGGCAGCGGCACCTTGAGCAGCTTGTAGAACGCGGTGTGGATCGCCAATGTCGCCACCAACGCGGCGGTGAGGTTCAGCCCCCAAGGCACGCCGGTCGCCCACTGCAGCGCGACCAGAATCACGATGCTGCAAACGATGAAGCCGAGCTTGTCGGCCAGCACGATGTAGAACAGCATGCTTGCGATCGCGATGAAGAACGCCAGCACGTGGCGTCCCGAGCGCATCCCTTCGCCGACCTGAATCCACGGTTGCTTGTCGCGATAACCCTGCCACATCAACCCGGCCGACGCCAGCGCCAAGCCGCCCGCGATCATGCCGGGGAACACCGCGGAGCCGTAGTCCTGCCCCGGCACCGGCGGAAAAATCCGGATGTGCCAGAGCACCGCCAGCGACAGAATCAGAAGGACCGCGCCGATCAGGCCGTCGTGAATGCGCATGGCGGTTCTCTAGCGACGCGGTTATTTCGCGATGCCCACCGCCTTCATCGCGGCACCGAGTTCCTCGTCGCTTTGCTTCATGAACGCGGCGAATTCGGCCGGCGGCGCATACAGCGCGCCGAAGCCGCGCGAGGCGAGGAAGTCCTGATATACCTTGCCTTCGAAGATTTTCTTGAGGGCGGTGGAAAGCTTGTCGGCCACATCCTGCGGCAACCCCTTGGGGCCGGCGATGCCGCGCCACGCGCCAAAATTCCATTTCTTGCCGGCGGCGTCTTCATACAACGGCACCTTGGGGAACAGGCCGTCGGGCTTGGTGCTCATCAAGAGCAGCGGCTTGACCTTATTCGCTTCGATCAGCGCGCGCGCCTCGGGCAGCGAACAGGACACCACCTGAATGCCACCGGCCAGCAAGTCCTGCAGGCCCGGCGCCGCACCCTGCGTCGGCACCCACCCAATCGCGTCGCCCGCGAGCTTGTTGTCCACCAGCCAGCGCGCCATGCCAAGATGCCAGATACCGCCCTGGCCGGTGCCGCTGGCCTTGAGCTTGCCGGGGTCCTTCTTCGCGGCTTCCAGCAGATCCTTGGCGCTCTTGATCGGCGAATCCTCACGCACGAACAGCGCGTTCGGATCGAAGTTCATCAGGCCGAGCGGTGTGAAGTCGACGCCCGAGAGTTTGGTCAGGCCGACGTGATGCATCATGCCGATCTCCACCGTGATGATGCCGATGGTGTAGCCATCCGGATTCGCCGCCGCGATCGCAGAATGGCCGACCACGCCGCTGCCGCCGGTGCGGTTGACCACGTTGAACGGCTGCTTCAAGTCCTTTTCAAGTTCCACGGCAATCACGCGGCCGACCGCATCGGTGCCGCCGCCGGCGCCCCAAGGCACAATCAAGGTGACGGGGCGCTCGGGCCAGGCGGCGTGGGCCAGGCTCGATACGGCAAGGAGGGCGGTGGCGCCCAAGGCGGCAATGGAATGGCGACGTTTCATTTTGGTCTCCTTCGTTGATTCAAGGGTTGCAGCGCGGGCCTGCATTTCTGCGACTCCGTGCGCATGGATGGAGTCGATTTCACCCACGCATTAAGCGCCTGCCGATTGAATCGCGGCATCCAAAATAACCCTAATATTGAACATCGTTCAAGGCTTTGGCGCCGGTCCGCTACCGCATCCCAGCATCCGACATCGGACGTGAACAGACAGGCGGGCTTTGGGGCGTCGCCTGAGTCGGCAATGGCTGGTTCTTGGCTGCGTGTCAGCGCGCGTCGGCAACGGGGGATAGTGCCGCTGCCGCGACCACGGCGCAAGCC
>JBDTRV010000199.1:0-5444 GCA_039931475.1 Burkholderiales bacterium
GCGGCACGCAGCGGCGGCATTTAGCGACACGCACGGTCATCCGCTGCCGCAGCGTTTCTTCATTACTGGAGCGATCAAGTGATCGGTGCCGGATTGAATAGCACCAGCGAGTTGTGAAGCTTCCATTGTTCGGCATAGGTCTTCTTGCGACCGCTCGCCACGTCCAGCATCAGCTTGAACAGCTCCCAGCCCACGTCCTCGATCGTCGCCGAGCCGTCGGCAATGCGGCCCGCGTTCACGTCCATCAGATCGTGCCATCGCCGCGCCAGATCGCTGCGGGTGGCGACCTTGATGACCGGGCACTCCGCCAATCCGTACGGCGTGCCGCGCCCGGTGGTGAACACATGCAGATTCATGCCGGCGGCCAACTGCAAGGTGCCGCAGATGAAGTCGCTGGCCGGCGTCGCGGCGTAGATCAGGCCTTTCATGCCGTTCAGTTTCTCGCCCGGTGACAGCACGCCCGAGATCGGTGAACTGCCGGATTTGACGATTGAACCCATCGCCTTTTCGACGATGTTGGACAAACCGCCCTTCTTGTTGCCGGGCGTCGTGTTGGCGCTGCGGTCCGCCTTGCCGCGCGCCAGATAGGCGTCATACCAGGCCATCTCGCGGATGATGGCGTCGGCCACCTCCACCGTCGCCGCACGCGACGTGAGCTGATCGACGCCGTCGCGCACTTCGGTGTTCTCCGAGAACATCACGGTCGCGCCGGCGCGCACGAGCAGATCGGTGCAGAAACCCACCGCAGGGTTCGCGGTGACGCCGCTGAAAGCATCGCTGCCGCCACATTGCACGCCGACCACCAGCTCGCTCGCCGGCACCGTCTCGCGCCGCCGCGCGTTCAGGCGTTCCAGATGCTCCTGAGCCTGTCGCATGATTGAGTCGACCATCGACATGAAGCCCACGTGCGCATCGTCCTGCAGGGTCACGACGTCGAGCTTCGCTTCGGCCGAAACGCCCACGTCGGCCACGTTGCGCTCATCGACCAGCGGAATGGTGCCCGGCGGCAGCAGGCGATCCGGTTGCAGCTTTTCGCAGCCCAGGCTTACGACCATAATTTCGCCGCCGAAGTTCGGGTTCAGGCTGATGTTGCGCAAGGTGCGGATCGGAATGATCGCATCGGGCGCATCGATCGCCACGCCGCAGCCGTAGCTGTGTTCCAGAGCGACCACGTCGTCCACATAGGGAAACATCGGCAGCAACTCGGCCTTGATGCGCTGCACCGCGAAGTCGGTGACGCCGGCCACGCACTGCACCGTCTGCGTGATCGCGAGAATGTTGCGAGTGCCGACCGAGCCGTCGAGGTTGCGATAGCCCTCGAAGGAATAGCCTGCAAGTGCTTCCGACACAGGTTTCTTGACAGTCGCTATCGGCAAACCTTCGAGCGCGCGCGCGTCGGGCATTTTCAAGAGACGCTCGTGAACCCAACTTCCCGCAAGGATATTTTTGAGTGCATAGCCGATCGGCACGTTGTAGCGCAGCACCGGCGTGCCTTCCGGCAAATCGACCAGCGCAACCTTGTGGCCTTGGGGCACCTGGTCGACGAGCGTCAAACCTGACGGAAACACTGTGCCGGCGGGCAGACCGCCATTGTTCGCGACGATTGCGACATTGTCGTTCTCGTGCATGCGGATCGTCAGGGGTGGTCGTGGCATGCTTTCACTCCGGCTCGATGTTGCAATTCTTGACGACCTTCGCCCACTTGACCAGCTCGCTCTTGCCGAATGTGGCGAACTGCTCCGGGGTGTTGCGCGTGTGTTCGAGGTCGCGTCAGTGGGTAAACGTTCCTGCCACCTCCAGATTCGACGACGAGTTGCCAACGTAAACGGTATAGGTGCCGGCCGGCCTGACCCACTTCTTGCTCCCGTTCTTGTCCCAGACACTCAGCGGGTGATTGCTTGCGGCCGGATCGATGGCAATGCTTACATCCGCCGACACACCCTTGTCCAGCCGAACCTTCTGGAATCCGACCAAGCGCTTCGGCGGCTGCTTGTCACCATGGTTGTCGGCCGACGGCGGCAAGGAAACGTATACCTGCATCACTTCGCTGCCTGCCATCGCACCGGTATTCGCAACCGAGGCATTCACGTAGTATTTATTGTCGGCTGCGGAGGGGTTCGTGATGCCCGTGTTTGTCACGGAGAAGGTGGTGTAGGACAGACCATGCCCGAACGCGAAGGCCGGCGTGACGTTGTTGGCGTCGTACCAGCGATAGCCGATGTTCAGCTTCTCGGTGTACTCGACCGTTTGCAATCCGGTGGTCGGATCGATGTTTCCTGGGAACTGCAACGTGCTGATGCTGTCCAGGAAGCCCTTGCCGACAAACGGAAAGGTCACGGGCAGCTTGCCGGACGGGTTCGCCCTGCCGAACACGAGATCGGCCACGATGTTGCCGTCTTCCTGACCCGGGAACCATACTTCGAGAATAGCCGGTCCATTGGCGCCCACCAGTGCGGGGTCCATCGCCACGCCCGCATTGTCTTTGAGGACCAATGCGGTCTTGTTCGGCGCTGCAGCCTGAATGGCCTTGATCATTTCGACGGTATGGCTGTTAGTTGGGTTATTCACCACTCCCTTAGGAACGGAGCAAGTCTTTGAACCGTCGGCGGCACCGATCGAATTCGGACAGTGCACGTACCAGTCGAGGTCATCGCCGATGTCGGTCCGGACCTTGCCGCTGCTGTCGGCGAACGTCACACGGTCGGCGCCTTCTTCTGAAATGGTTCCTGCCATCACGATCACGGCATCGGCAGCGGCCGCCGCCGCTTTGACGGCATCGAACGTCGTGGCGATGCCATCGATGGTGGCGGCGGCGTTGGTGTCGTTGACGAGTATCAGCTTGACTGTTGCGGACGCATTGCCGGCACTCGCGAGCGCATTCTTGATGCCGTCGAGCGGCAAGACCGTGTAGTTCGGCACGACGTCGGAGCTGCCGCCGCCGGCCCCGACCTTCTGGCCGACCATCTGGCCGCCGACCACCGCATTTTGGGCGTACACCTGCGACGCCTTGCCGATCAGAATGACGTTCTTGACGCTGGGTGCCGCAAACGGCAGCACGTTGTTGGGATTCTGCAGAAGAACAGCGGAATTGACTCCGATATCGCGCGCCTTGACCCCACCAGCGGCGAAGTCGATAGGGGTTTGTTTCAACTCGCGATCCATGATGCCGTACTTGAACATCTGGGTGTAGCGACGATTCAGCGCGATATCGATGTCGGAAACCTTGATCTGGTTGGCCTCGAGTGCCTTCTTCAGCAGATCGGGCGCCCACTGCTGTGGGGTCGGCATCATGAAATCCATGCCGTTGAGCAGCGTGGCCACCGTGCTCTTCGTGGCGAAGAAGTCGGACTGAACGTAGCCTTTGAAGCCCCAGTCGGTACGCAGCACGTCGGTCAGCGTTTCCTTGTTCTCGCACGACGAAACGCCGTTGACGTAGTTGTATGCGCACATGACGGACGCCACCTCGCCGTCCTTGACGGACATTTCGAACGGCAGCAAGTAGATTTCGTGCAGCGCCTGACGGTCAATCGTTTCCTGGATGGTCGTGCGATTGGTTTCCTGTTCGTTCCCGACGTAGTGCTTTGCCATGGCGATCAGCCCCTTGTTCTGCACCGCCCTGATCTCGGCGACGGACATCGTGCCGCTTAGATAAGGATCTTCGCCGAAATATTCGAAGTTGCGACCAAGGATCGGCAGCCGGGCCACGTTCATGCCGGGCGCTTCGAACTCGTGCAGCGCCAGGTTGTTCATTTCGGTGGCAATCACTTCTCCGTATTTGCCGGCGATGCTTGGATCAAACGACGCTGCCGCGGCCATTGCCGATGGCAGCGCGGTCGCCTTGGCCGAAGAAGCGTCGGCGTAAGCGGCATAGGGCGTGGCAGGGTTATTGGCAAGCGCCGGGTCAACACAGTCGTTCTGGCCCACGCCGACCGGGCCGTTGGTGATACGGAAAGTCGGGATTTTGAGCTCCTTGATCCCCGTCACATGGCGGGCGCCGTAGCACTGCGGCAGGTCAGGCAGGATTTCCGGGTTGGCACCGGTCAGTTGCTGCATTTTCTGGTCGAGCGTCATATTGGCGATCAGCAGTTGCGCGCGCTGTTCTGCCGCAAGACCTTTGTTCGTCCAGGGTAGCGTCGTGCCTCCGTCGCCGCTCCCGCCGCAGCCGACCACCATGGCCGAAGCAACTGCCGTGCCCAAAATCGTGCGCCTGAAATGCTTCATCGAATGAGTGTTCATGGGTTTCCCGAAAAATGGTGAGGAGGCTTCTTAGTTTCAGAAGTGGAGGCCAACTTCGCCCGGCGACCACCTCTCTGAACGAACGGCGAATATGGAAAATAGGTAGTCGAGCCTCAGGGCAGCTCGATGATCTCGATCCAGTTCGGGCCGCGGCCGACGGCGGTTTCGTGCAGTGCCGTGAGTGCGCCGCTGGCCGGATCGATCGCATGCGCGCTGACGCAATTCGATTGCTCGCCCGCCACCAGCGCGAAACGCCCCGACGGATCGATTGCGAAGCCGCGCGGCTGGGCCTGCGTCGCGTAGTGACCAATCAGCGCGAGTTGGCCGCTCGACGCGTCCACTCGGAACGCTGCCAGCGTGCTCGATCGGCGTTCACTGCTATAGAGGAACCGGCCGTCCGGGCTCAGGTGCAGGTCGGCGGCCCAGGGCTCGCCGCCAAAGCCGGGCGGCAATGTGTCGATGGTTTGCTCATGAGTAAGCGTGCCGTTCGCCGAGTCGAGTAAGAACACGTCGAGACTCGCGTCGAGTTCGTTGAGCAGGTAGACGAACCGGCCATTCGTATGAAATTCGAGGTGCCGAGGTCCGGCCCCAGGCCGAACGTCAACCTGTCGCGGATCGTTCGACGTCAGCATGCCGCTCGCCGAATCGAAGCGCAGCTGCATCAGATGGCCGCCGCCGAGCGAGGTCGCGAACACGAAACCGTTCGACGCATCGGCGCGGATCGCATGCGCGTGCGGCGCTGTCGGCATCACCTGGTGCGCGGGTTGCACGGTGCCATCGGCGCCGATCGCGCTGACCGCGATCAGGCTGCCCGGATAAGAGGCGCTGAACAGGAAGCGACCGCTTCGATCGGTTGCGATATAGGCCATGCTCGCCGGCAGCGGCGCTTCGCTGAGCGGGGTTAGACGGCCGTCCGTTTGGTCGATGCCGAAGCTGACGACCGCCATCGGATCGCTGCGCCGCGCCGCGTACAGGAAACGCCGATCTGGGCTGACAGCCATCGGCATCACCATGCCGCCGACTTCAACCGTCTGCAGCGGCCCGAGCGCCCCGCTGCGCTCGTCGAGCCGAAGCACCGAGACATCGCCGCTGTCGGCGTTCGAGACGTAGACGACCGTAGTCATCTATCGATGCGCCTCAAAGGCCCAGTACACCCGGCAGCCACATCGACAGCCACGGTACGTAGGTCACGAGCATCAGCACGATGA
>JBDTRV010000200.1:0-5437 GCA_039931475.1 Burkholderiales bacterium
CAGTTGCTCTGCACGCCGCAGTCGCCGCAGCCTTCGCAGACCAGCTCGTTGATGATCACCCGCTTGGCCGGGTCGACCAAGGTGCCGCGCTTCCTGCGCCGGCGCTTCTCCGTAGCGCAGGTCTGGTCGTAGATGATGACCGTGGTGCCTTGCAGTTCGCGGAACTCGCGCTGGATGCGATCGAGCTCGTCCCGGTGCTCGATCTTGATGCCGTCGGGCAAGCCAGTGACGCCTTTGTACTTCTCGGGTTCGTCGGTGACGATGGTGATTTTCTGCGCGCCTTCGGCCCGCATGCTCTGCGCGATCTGCACCACCGAATGGCCTTCGGGCCGCTCGCCGACCGGCTGACCGCCCGTCATCGCGACCGCGTCGTTGTAGAGGATCTTGTAGGTGATGTTGACACCCGCCACGATCGACTGGCGGATCGCGAGCAGCCCGCTGTGAAAGTAGGTGCCGTCGCCAAGATTGGCGAATATGTGCTGGTCGGTGGTGAACGGCGCCTGGCCGACCCACGGCACGCCTTCGCCGCCCATCTGCGTGAAGCCGATGGTGCTGCGGTCCATCCAGGTCGCCATGAAGTGGCAGCCGATACCGGCCACCGCGCGCGAGCCTTCGGGCACTTTGGTGGAGGTGTTGTGCGGGCAGCCGGAGCAGAACCACGGCGCGCGCTGAACGCCGGCCATGCTGTCGACGGTGCTGACCTTCATCGAGCTTTCCTTGGCTTGCAGGATCGCGAGTTGCGAGTCGATGCGCGCGGCCATGTCGCCGTCGATTCCCATTTTTTTCAGGCGCTTGGCAATGGCGCGCGCGATCTGCGCGGGCGACAAATCTGCGGTGGCGCGAAGCAACTCGTTGGCCGACGGATTGGCAAGGCTCCACTCACCGCCCGAGAAGTCGCCGGGCACCTCCTCGAACTTGCCGAGCACGTTCGGCCGCACGTCGGGCCGCCAGTTGTAGAGCTCCTCCTTCACCTGGTATTCGATGACCTGGCGCTTTTCCTCCACCACCAAAATCTCCTGCAGCCCGGTCGCGAAGTCGCGCGTGATCTGCGCTTCGAGCGGCCACACCACGCCGACCTTGTGCAGGCGGATGCCAAGCTGGTGGCAAGCATGGTCGTCTAGGCCGAGGTCGAGCAAAGCCTGTCGCGTATCGCTGAAGGCCTTGCCGCTGGCGATGATGCCGAAGCGGTCGTTCGGCCCTTCGATCACGTTGTAGTTCAGCTTGTTGGCGCGGATGTAGGCGAGCGCCGCATACCACTTGTAGTGGAACAGCCGCGCCTCCTGCTCCAGCGCGTGGTCAGGCCAGCGGATGTGCAGCCCACCCGGGGGCATCTCGAAATCGGTCGGAATTTTGATTTGAACCCGCTCCGGGTCGATCTCGGCCGTGGCGCTCGATTCAACGATTTCCTGAATCGTCTTCATCGCCGCCCACACGCCCGAATAGCGGGAGAGTGCAAAGGCGTGCAGCCCCAGGTCCAATATTTCCTGCACCGTGGCCGGAAAGAAAACCGGCGAGCCGCAGGCCTTGAAGATGTGGTCGCTCTGGTGCGCAGCCGTGCTGCTCTTGCTGATGTGGTCGTCGCCCGCCACCGCGATCACGCCGCCGAACTCGGTGGTGCCGGCCATGTTCGCGTGCTTGAACACGTCCGAGCAGCGGTCCACGCCTGGGCCCTTGCCATACCAGATGCCAAACACGCCGTCGAACTTGTTGGTGCCTGCGGGCGAGAAGCCGAGTTGCTGCGTGCCCCAGAGCGCGGTCGCGGCCAGCTCTTCGTTCACGCCGGGCTGGAACACGATGTTCTGCGCCTTCAGGTACTTGGCCGCCTTCCAAAGTGCCTGGTCATAGCCGCCGAGCGGCGAGCCGCGATAGCCGCTGATGAAGCCCGCGGTGTTCCTGCCTCGGTTCTGATCGCGCAGGCGCTGCAGCATCGGCAGCTTGACCAGCGCCTGCACGCCGGACATGAACGCGCGGCCCTTGTCGAGGGCGTAGCGATCGTCGAGCGTGACGGTTTCGAGCGACTTGCGGATGTGTTCGGGTAGCGGTGCGTTCATGGCCTCTATCGTCTCCTGATGAATGCGGCCGGCGCGCCCGGCCATCGGACTCGCGGGTCCTGACAAATCAGTGTATGCCCGATCCGCGCGCCATGGCGTCGATGCGGTGATCCGCGGCGCGCCGCCCGCGTGGCAAGGGCGCGAGAATCAGTCGCTGAAGGCTGAAATTTCGGCTTTTTTTCCGATTTCCGCTCGTCCAACGGTCGTTTTCAGCTATCTTTTTATGAGCGCCCGCGCGTTGACGCGGCCTGGTCGTCCCGCAGGCGCTACAGCCGCTCTAGATCGCGCTGACGCAGCCGATGGGGCTGACCGCTTCGCTGGTACATGTCTAGGGCCGATCTCGGTGGCAAACGCGAGCGAGGCCGTTGAGCCCGGGTCAAACACGGCACGATTGTTGCCACTCCGCAGATTTTTAGAGGATCTCCTTGATGAAAAATTGGAAACTTCCTTGGCCCGGTGGCTGCCGTTGCGGCCAGGTTCGCATCCGCATTTCCGAGCCGCCAATCTTCACCGGCGCTTGCCACTGCATCGGCGCCAGCGCATGACGGCAAGCGCGTTCTCGCTGTCGATCGGCGTGCCGGCTTCGGGCTTCGAGGTCACGCAAGGCGAGCGGGTCATCGGTGGGCTGCATGGCGACGATTTGCACCACTTTCACTGCCCGCATTGCAAGAGCTGGATGTTCACCCGCCTGCCGGCGGAGGTCGGCCCGTTCGTGAACGTGCGCGCGACGATGCTCGACGAACATTGCTGGTTCGTGCCGTTCATGGAAAGTTATACGTCCGAGAAACTGCCCTGGGCGACCACGCCGGCCAAGCGCAGTTTCGAGCAGTTTCCGGCGATGGAAGATTTCCAGGGCCTCATGGCGGAGTTCGCGGAACATGGCGCCACCCCCTGAAATGTGATCGGCGAACGGGTAGCTTCGCACTTTCGGCGCGCTGCAACACCGATGCGTCGAGTGCAAGCGCAACTCAGTTGCCATTCTTGTTTCTAGATTTTGGTCGTGCCCTACGCCTAAGGGAACCTCATGAAAGGATGCGCCATGGCGGGAAAGCAATCCGACGCGGTCAAGCGGCTCTTGAACCAGGGTGATTGGCATGAAGAGCGTAACAAGCTGAGGTCGTTGATTCTCGATAGCGGCCTGGTCGAAGAGGTCAAGTGGGGCAAGCTCTGCTACACGTTCGAGGGCCACAACGTCGCCGTCAACTACGGACTAAAGAGCTACTGCGCCATCGGTTTTTTCAAAGGGTCGCTGCTGACCGACGACAAAAAAGTGCTGGTGGCGCCTGGCAAACACTCGCAGGCGATGCGCCAGATGCGGTTCGGCAATCTGGACGAAATCATTGCCAACGAAGGCACCATCGCGGACTACATCGGCAAAGCGATTCAGGTTGAAATAAATGGGCTGGAAGTGGCCTTCGCCGAGAAAGACAACCTCTCATTCCCCGACGAACTTCAAGAACGGATCGACAACGATCCGGCGCTTGCCAAGGCGTTCAACGACCTGACGCCGGGGCGGCAACGCGGCTATGTGCTGCATTTTTCAGAAGCCAAGCAATCCAGCACCCGCGCCTCGAGGGTCGAAAAGTGCAAGGCGAAGATCATGAGCGGCAAAGGCCTGAACGACAGATGAGTCGATAGGAAATTTTTTCTCCCGCGCATGTCGATTCGGGCCGCGCTCGCTCGTCGTCCTTCGTGAACCGCCCAGCGCCTCGGTCGGAACTGATGTTTGTCCAACCGCAACTCTGAAGGAGAACCCGCATGCAGAAGATCACACCCTTCCTCTGGTACACCAAAAACGCCAAGAAGGCGGCAACGTTTTACGCAGCCACCTTCCCCGACTCGCACGTTAAGAACCGCACCACCACGCCGAGCGATTCGCCAAGCGGCCCGCCGGGATCGGTCGAGATCGTCGAATTCGTGCTGTGCGGCCAGACCTTCACCGCGATGAGCGCGGCCGGCGCGCCGGACTCGTTCAACCATGCCATTTCATTCGTCGTGCGCTGCGACAACCAGGCCGAGATCGACCGCTACTGGAACGCGCTGCTGGACGGCGGCACACCGGAGCAATGCGGCTGGATCAGGGATCGGTGGGGCCTTGCATGGCAGATCGTGCCCACCGTGTTTTTCGAGATGATGGCCGACCCGGATCGCGCCAAGGCCAAACGTGTGACCGACGCGATGATGAAGATGGTCAAGTTCGACATCGCGGCACTCGAGGTCGCGTACGCGGGCGCCGCTGCCTGACGCTGCGGCGGAATCGACAAAAGGAGAACTCGTCATGGCGACTCACAAACCACTCAAGCCCGCCGCCGAAATGGTGGCCGCGAACGACGCGCACAAGCCGAACGAGAGCGCCGAATACCGCAAGGCGCGCAATGCGCTGGCGGCTGAAGAAATCGAACTGCGCCGCCACATCACGCGCGTCGCTGAACAACGCCGCGCCTTGCCGCCGGGCGGTGAAATCAAGACGGACTACCGCTTCGAAAGCGCGAACGGGGCGGTCAGCTTCGTCGATCTGTTCGGAGACAAGGACACGCTGGTCGTCTACAGCTTCATGTACGGCCCGAAGCGCAAGCAAGGCTGCCCGATGTGCACGTCGCAGATGAGCGCGTGGGACGGCATTGCGCCGCATGTGCGGCAGTGCGTGGCGTTCGCGATGATCGCGCGCTCGCCAATTGAGCGCGTGCTGGCCTACGGCAAGGAGCGCGGCTGGGAAAACTTGAAGCTCTATTCCGACCCGAGCGGCGACTACACGCGCGACTACGTGAGCGCCGAGGATGCCGACATGCCCGGCTACAACGTCTTCACCAGGAAGGACGGCACGATTCGCCATTTCTGGAGCGGTGAAGGCGGCAAGGAGACCGCCGACCCCGGCCAGGACCCGCACGACGCACCCGACATGTCGGCGCTGTGGACCATCCTCGACACCACGCCGGAGGGGCGCGGCACCGACTGGTATCCGAGGTTGAATGACCGGGAGACAGTCGAATGAGCAATGACGCCAAAGCCGAAATTCGCGAACTGATCGAAAACTGGGTAATAGCGGTGGCTGCGGGAGACCGCAACGGCACCCTCGCGCACCATTCGCCCGATCTGCTGATGTTCGACTTTCCGGACACGAAGAAAGGCATCGACGCCTACGACAAGCAGTGGGACTTTTTCTATGTCGACCCGAAGGGACCAATCAGCTTCGTGCCGCGAGATATCGAGGTGACAGCCGGCGCCGAGGTTGCCTTCGCGGCCTGCATCGTTCATTGCGCTGGCACGTCGGCCGGGCCAATTGATTTCAGGCTGACGACCGACCTGCAAAAAACCGATGGCGAGCAAACCATCGTGCATGAGCACCATTCGGTGCCGACGGTCGAGAAACGCTTTCTCGGCCCCGA
>JBDTRV010000201.1:0-5436 GCA_039931475.1 Burkholderiales bacterium
ACTCGTTGCGGAACTTCACGCCCAGGGTGCATTCGGTGAACTTCGACGCCATGCCGAGCAGCCCGGCCAGGATCATCCAGAACGTCGCGCCCGGACCGCCGAGCGAAACTGCCACAGCAACCCCCGCGATGTTGCCAAGGCCGACGGTGCCCGAGAGCGCGGTAGCAAGCGCCTGGAAGTGCGACACCTCGCCCGCATCGTTCGGGTCGGAATAGTCGCCCTTGACGAGGGATATCGCATGCCAGAACTTGCGTATCTGCGGGAATCCGAAATACAGCGAAAACACCAGCGCTGCGATGATCAGCCAGGCAACGATCAGCGGAAACGCGGTGCCGCCGATCGGCACCGAATAAAAGATGATTCCGGCGATGAAGTTCGATACCGGCGAGATCGCATCGTTGATCCGCTGGTCCAGTCCCGCGGCAGCGGGCTGCTGCGCGGCCGCAAGCGCCGGTGCGAGCAAGGCCGCGAGCGCAGCAAAAAGCCGGGCTGACCCGGCACCGAAACACTTAACTGGTTGACGATTTCTGGCCATGCTTGTCTCCTTCGATTGTTTTGTGTCTATCGGGCTCATTGCACCACCGTCACCGGCACCGGCGACGCCTGAACTAATGTCATCGCGAGGCTGCCCAGAAAGCGGTCTGTGAACTTGTTGCCGCCGGTGCGGCCGACGATGATGGTGCTGCCCGGGCGCAGGCCAGCAATCTCGCAGAGCACTTCGCCGGCGTGGCCGAACCGGACTTCGTGGCTCGCAGCCACGCCCTGGTCGGCAATCTGCTTTAAGACCGGCGCGAGAAATTTCTCGGCGCGGTCGAGTTCCGATTTTCGGGTTTTCGATCGCTCAGCCAACTCCTCCTGCGTGAGAAAGCTGAACGGCGACCATTCGAGCACGCACACCACGTGCACCTGCCCGTTGCGGTCCTTCGCGCGCGTGATGCTGAAGTCAAGCGCACGCTTGGCGGCGTCGCTGCCGTCATAGCCGATGATGAAAGTGGTTCCGGTGGTCGCGGCCTGTGTCATGCTCGATTTGCTCCTCAAGGTTCGGGGCCTGTTGGTGCAATCAAGAACCGGAAACATTTCAAGCAGGCCGCCACCGGCAACCCTAGTACATCAAGCGGCGGTTGGACACCCGGGTTTTCATGCAGACCTTGCCTGCAAGGAGCCTGTTCTTACGTTTGCTGACGATTGAGCCGCTCAAATCCGTGAGCGAAGCAACGCACGCCGGCCGGTGGTCGCCCGGGTCGCGCGAAAGCTCATTCCGCGCTTGCCAACAGCGCTGGACCGAATGCCGCCGCGGGGCCGGCATCGGTCATCACGCGGTCGCGCCCCGCATCCTTGGCCCGGTACAGCGCGGCATCCGCCGCCCGCAGTACGTCTTCCAGGCTCAGGGCCTCGCCCAGCGCCGCCACGCCGAAGCTGGCGGTGAACCGGATCGAGCTGCCGTCGCCAAGCGCGACGACCGTGGCGGCAAACACTTCGCGCAGCCGCTCGGCGAGCGCGTGCGCCTGCTCGCCGGTCGTCTCCGGCAGCAGCACCACGAACTCCTCGCCGCCCCAGCGCGCGACAATGTCGCCCATGCGGCAAGCGCCGTGCAGCCGATCGCCAATGGCCACCAGGGTCCGGTCGCCGGCGTCGTGGCCGTGGCTGTCGTTGATGCGCTTGAAATGGTCGATGTCGAGCATCACCACCGCCAGCGGCCGCGCATTGCGTCGAGCGGTGCTGTAGACGGGCAGCGCCTGCTCGAGAAAACCGCGCCGGTTGTGCAGACGGGTCAGTGAATCGTTGCGGGCCATGGCGAGTGCGGTGGCGCGATCCTCCTGCTGGCGTCGCAGACGAAGCCCTAACGCCAGCGCCCAGATCGTCGCTTCGACCATCACGCCGACCTCGACCGCGCGAAAAGTGAAGGCATTGAACGGCAGACGTCCCATGACGGCCAAAGTCGTCACCAGCGCGCCGGCCATGCTCAGCAACGTTGCGGCGAGGAACACCCGCGCCTGTTCGCGGCCATGGCGAACTCCGAGGATGCCCAGGCCGACCATCAGCAAGGTGAAGCCCGTGATGTACCCGAACGCAAGGTCGACCGCCACGGCGGCCGTGTCCAGAACAATGCAGACCGTCATCGCCGCGAGCACGCCGCGAACGATCCAGGCAACGGCACGGTCGATTCTTGGTGCGAAATCGGCCAGAGCGAGAAACCCGCGCGCGAACCAGAGCCCCGCGCTCGAGAACAGCACCATGCCCCCGAGGATGGCGAACCGCGCGACTGCGGGAGAGTCCGGCCAGACGGCGTGCGCGGCGATGCCGGAGTACGAAAGGTGCATGTAGAGGTAGCTGCCCACGTAAGCCGCATAGCGCAGCAGGTTGGTTTCGCGCAGCGCCAGCCACAGCAGTCCATAGGTCGTCACCAGCGCGAGCAAAAAACCCTGTACCAGGCCCAGCCAGTGCCGCATCTCTCCTTCCAGCCCGCCGGTGTCGGCTTGCGGAATCAGGCGCAGCGCAAGCGCCGCCGAATCGATGCTGTCGGCGCGTATGAACAGCTCAGTGAGCCCGGACGGAAGCTCCGCGTCGAAGCCGAAACCGAGGCCCGCACGCAGGTAGCGCGAAGGAGAGCGTTCATCTCCGGCCAGCCAATGGCGGGTTGCGCCGCCCGGCTCGACCAGCCAGAGGTCGAGCCGATCGGTCCAGCCTTCCGCAACATAGACGCGGTAGGCAAGGGTCGCGACGCCCGCGTTCTCGATGAAAAGATGCATCCAGCGCGGCGGTGCGCGGTTGCCGAGGTTGGGCACGGCGGCGGTCGACCGCTGGAATTCGCCGGCGGCCAGACGCTCACGCGCGTTTTCGAGCGTCAGTGGCTGGCCGGGGGGTTCGTCGAGCAGGCTCGCGTAGCGGCCGAGC
This sequence comes from Burkholderiales bacterium, assembly GCA_039931475.1. Taxonomy (GTDB): domain Bacteria; phylum Pseudomonadota; class Gammaproteobacteria; order Burkholderiales; family Burkholderiaceae_C; genus JBBPYC01. The sequence continues at coordinate 2,896 of JBDTRV010000201.1, forward strand.
GGCGCGGCGCGAGCGGCAATCCGGCCGGCCGATACCTGCCGGGGCCTCGCCTCTGCGGCGCGCTCCAGACCGACCGCACCCTCTGCGCTGACTTGTACGACTTGAGCCATGACGGGCGCCGCGACGGCGAATGCCAAGACCACCGCGCTCATGAAGAGCCAGGCCGTGGCACGCGCAGTTGCCTTGTAATTGCGAGTTCGGACCGGCAACGAAGCATCTTCCGTGAGGTTCACGGCGTGGGACCGCATGGCGTTTCTCCGACTCGCAAGGGCTGCGCATGGGTGCGCAGATCCGCCGCGGGGCTCTCCCCCGGCGGCAAGCGGATCGTAGGAGCGGCGCGGCTTACGCGAGCACCGCCAGCCGGACGAAGCGGCGCAGGATGTGCATTAATGCCGGCCTGCACCATGCGCTCCGGCGGGCGGGCGCCAGGCCCGTGGCGTTGCCTAACCCTTGAACTGATCCTTCAATCCGGCCCAGCAGTCGGCGTAGTTCTGGTCGAGCGCGCCGCCGTTCAACGCGAATTCGGTCGGCACGAAGGCGTAGCGGCTCTCGAACATGAGGGCCAGCGTGTCGTCGAGTTTCTGCGGCGCCAGCGCGGCACCGCTGGCTTTTTCGAACGCTTCTTCGTCGGGACCGTGCGGCACCATGCAGTTGTGCAGCGATGCGCCGCCGGGCTTGAAGCCTTCGGGCTTGGCATCGTACTGTCCATGGACGAGGCCCATGAATTCGCTCATCAGGTTGCGGTGGTACCAGGGCGGGCGGAAAGTATCTTCCATCACCAGCCAGCGCGGCGGGAAGATCACGAAGTCACAGTTCGCGGTGCCGGGGGTGTCGCTAGGCGAGGTGAGCACCGTGAAGATGGAAGGATCGGGATGGTCGAAGCTGATCGAGCCGATCGTCATGAAATTGACTGTGTCGTACTTGACGGCCGTGAGGTTGCCGTGCCAGGCGATCACGTTGAACGGTGTTTGCTTCATCGGCGCACGCCAGAGAGAGCCGCCGAATTTTTTCACGATCTCGTATTCGCCCGCGTTGTCCTCCGCATTGGCGACCGGCGCCAGAAAATCGCGTGCGTTGGCAAGACCATTCGAGCCGATCGGGCCGAGCTCCGGCAGGCGGAAATGCGCACCGTAGTTCTCGCAGACGTAGCCGCGCGAGGGGCCATCCGGCAGTTCCACCTTGAACAACATGCCGCGCGGGATCAGAGCGATCTCGCCGGGCTTCACGTCGAGCAGGCCGGTTTCAACGCGGATGCGCAACGCGCCTTGCTGCGGCACGAGCAGCATTTCGCCGTCGGCGTTGACGAACGCGCGGTTGCCCATCGACTGGTTGGCCAGATACATGTGTGACGCGATGCCTGTTTGCGCCGCTGCGTCGCCATTGGCCGCGATGGTGCGGATGCCATCGACGAAATCGGTTGGCTGATCGGGAATCTGAAACGGATGCCAGCGCATTGGCTCGGGCGCCAGCGCGCCGGCACCTGCGCCTTCGGCCGCGCCCGCCGCGCCGGTGCGCCAATGCGGTTGCTCGAATCGCTGGTAGCGGCCTGACATCACCGATGGCCGCCGCCGATAAAGCCAACTGCGGCGGTTCTCCGCGCGCGGCGCGGTGAACGCGGTGCCCGAGATCAGTTCCGCATAAAGACCGTGCGCGACCTGCTGCGGGCTGTTGCGCCCGAGTGGCAGACTGCCGGGGACCGATTCGCTCGCGTATTCATTGCCGAATCCTGACTGGTATTGAAGTGTCATGCCGGCTGCACCATGGGGGCTTGGGTATCTTGGGTATCGCGCGCGATCTGCAGTGCGTGCTTGAGCGTTTCAGTGCGGCCGATGTGGTTGGCAAGCAGCAGCACGAGCCGCGCGTTCAAGGCGTGGCTTTGTTCGTTCGACAGGTCGCGATGGGTGTCGATCAGCGCTTCGTAGAAGTCGTCCGGGTGTTCGAGATTCGGCTCGGTGTTGAGCATGTCAGGTTCCTTTTGGGTTCAGGTGCGGGCGCAGGCCTTGTCAATGGCCGCGCGAACCGCGCTTGCAGTGGGTTGCCGCCAGCGCGCGCAAATGTGCTGGTCGGGGCGGATCAGATAGGCGCTGCCGGGTTTTGCGTCGTAGCGCCTGGCTGCGAGACCTTCGGGGTCTGCCAGGCCCTTGGCGCCGACGGTGACGAGCTTCGCATCGACCTGTTCGGCCCACGCCGGCGCGTCGCCGAAGCACAGCAGGGTGAAGTCGGCGCCCAGAAAGGACAGCAGCCAGGACGGCTTGCCATCAAGCGCCAACGGCGCATCCGCGGCGGCGGCACCAGGCTCCATCGCGCCGGCGAACTGGTCTGCATCCGGCGTGTTCAGCGGCGAGTCGCGCAGCACCGCGGGCATCGACAGGCGGCCGCTGTTGACGATGTGACGTGCGAATGGGTGGTCTTTCGAGAGCTGTAGCGCCGCGTCGCGGAACAGGCGGCTGATGTCGCTCTTGGGCGTGATGAAGTCGGTCGATCGGGTGGAGTTCAGGATGTTTTCGTCGGCCGCGTATTCGCGCTCCGGGCCGTAGCTGG
>JBDTRV010000202.1:0-5435 GCA_039931475.1 Burkholderiales bacterium
ATGAAAGCGCGAAAAGTTAGGCGGAGGGGGACTGTCTCTCCGCCAGTAGCCTCCTCACACTCGCCGCCGCCGTCAGGCGGACGTGCTCAAAACACCTCGGTATCGACTTCCGACTGCGACTGCGAGTTGTAGCGCGGGCCGACCACGTTTTGCTGGTTGATCATCGCGTCGAGCCGCGCCATGGCATCTGCGCCCAACTGCACGTCGGCAGCGGCCATGTCTTCCGCCAGATGCTCGCGGCTCGTCGTACCCGGGATCGGAATGATGTGCGGCCCCCTGTGCAGCAACCAGGCCAAGGCGAGTTGCGCCGGGGTGCAGCCGACCTCGCGTGCGAGTTCCAGGTACGGCAGCAGCAGCGTGAGGTTCTTTGCATAGGTGGCCGGGTCGAACCGCGGCATCGAGCGGCGGATGTCCTTGGTATCCAGATTCGACACGTCTGTGAGTTTGCCCGTCAGGAAAGCGCGAGCCACCGGGCTGAACGCGACGAACGCGGCGCCCAACTCCTTGCACGCTTCCAGCACCGCGATCTCCGGGTTGCGTGTCCATAGCGAGTATTCGGTCTGCACGGCTGCGATCGGATGCACCGCATGGGCCTTGCGCAAGGTGGCAGCAGACACTTCCGAGAGGCCGATGCTGCGAATCTTCCCATCGCGCAGCAGGTCGCGTAAAGCGCCGACGCTGTCCTCGATAGGCACCCTCTTGTCCCACCGATGCAGGTAGTACAAGTCGATCACGTCGGTCTTCAGACGCCTGAGGCTGTCTTCGCAGGTCTTCTTGAGCGTCTTTGGACGGCCGTCGATCACTCTGGTGAGCTTGCCGTCGACGTCAACGCCCTGCATGCCGCACTTGCTCGCGAGCATGAACTTTTGTCGGTGGCGCGACAGGGCCTTGCCGACAAGGGTTTCGCTGGCGCCAAAGCCGTACAGCGCCGCGGTGTCGAACATGTCGACGCCCAAGTCCAGTGCCTCGAGCAACAACCGCTCGCCTTGCTCCGGCGGCGGGGGCACACCGTAGGCGTGACTCAGGTTCATGCAGCCCAGAGCGATGGGGTTGATCTCGAAGGGGCCGATTTTTCGCTTGTTCACCAATGCTCCTTCGCGCGGAAGCTGGCCTCGCGGCATCACGGCCAATTGCCGCGCACTCGATCTGGTTGCTTTTCGCGCAATAGTCCGCTTGCGACCGGTCGGTCGCCCGGGACGCGGCTTGCGCCGGCCCACAATCGCGCAGCACGATTTGCCGCGTCGGTCCAGTGTTCGAAAAAGCATTATCGGCGCGCGGCAGCGCCCCAGCCGACCGGCCAGATCGAGGCCACCACCGCACCCGCGCCTTCGCCGTGCCCGGTCCCGCATTCTTTTTCGACAGGTCGAACCTTTTCTGTTGAACTCATCGACTCCTCCGCGCTCCGCGGACCCCCGACGCGCAGTGATCCTGGGCTCGCTGCGGTCTGTCGGAAATGTCGCTGGTCGCTGTTCCGGCAACACTCGTTCTGCTCGGCGACAAGTGGCTCGCCGCGGTGCCGTTCGTCGCGGCATTCGCGTTGATCGGTTCGTTGCGCGTGCTGATCGGACCGATCCCGACCTTGCTGCTGGTCATGGGCCATAGCAAGCTGCAGGCGACCAACGCCTGGATCGAGTTTTCGGTTTTCGTGGTGGCGGCCGCCGTGCTCGTGCCGCGATTTGGCTTCATCGGGCTGGCCTATTCGCGACTGGTCTCCGCGATCGCGATCATGATGGTTCACTTGGCCAACGGGCGCCTCTATGCGGGCATGAGGATCGGCCTGATGGCCGGCGCCATCTGGCGGCCGCCCGTCGGTGTCGCGCCGATGGCGACATTGTTGCCGCTGCTCGCGTCGGGCGAGCGTGCGCCTCTGCTCGAGCTGGACTTGCAAATTGCCGCCGGCGCGGCTGTGTACTTCGGATGGATCGCCCCGTCCTGATCGCTGGCAGGACGGCCCGACGGACTGGAAAGCATGGTGTTCGACCACCTGACCGGCGGCCGCTTTTCGCCGGCCTGAAGGAAACAGCACTCAGGCGGCCAACTGCTGCTCGAGTTGGTGCAGCGTCCGATAGCAAGGCAACACCTTTGCGACGCTCGAATTCGGCTCGCGCCCTTCCCGGATCGACGCGAAGAATTCGCGATCCTGCAGCTCGATGCCGTTCATCGAGACCGCGACCTGGCTCACGTCCATCTTTTCTTCCTTGCCGGTAAACAAGTCGTCATAGCGCGCAATGAACGTTGCGCTGTCTCCGATGTAGCGGAAGAATGTGCCCAGCGGCCCGTCGTTGTTGAAGCTCAATGACATGGTGCAGATCGCGCCGGTACTGCACTTGAGCTGAATCGACATGTCCATGGCGATGCCAAGCTCCGCATGAATCGGCCCCTGCACCGCATTGGCCTGCACAATCTCGCCGCCGGTCTGATACGCGAATAGGTCGACCGTGTGCGCCGCGTGGTGCCACAGCAGGTGGTCGGTCCAGCTTCGCGCTTGACCCAGAGCGTTGGTGTTGGTGCGGCGGAAAAAATAGGTCTGCACGTCCATCTGCTGGATGTTGAACTCACCGGCCGTGATCTTGTCGTGCACGTACTGATGGCTCGGGTTGAAGCGCCGCGTGTGGCCGACCATGGCCACCTTGCCGGTTTGCTTTTGCAGCGCCAGCACGGCTTCGGCATCCTTCAGGTTGTCGGCCAGCGGGATCTCGACCTGCACGTGCTTGCCGGCTTTGAGGCACGCGATGGTTTGCTCGGCGTGCATCTGCGTGGGCGTGCAGAGGATCACCGCATCCACTTCCTTGATCGCTAGGCTGTCGGCCAGATCGGTCGTGACGTTCCCGATGCCGAACTTGTTCGCGACTTCCCTGGTCTTGCCCAGCTCTCGGCTGACGAGCGACACCACTTCCACCCCGTCGATGTTCCTGATGCCTTCCAGGTGCTTGATGCCGAATGCGCCGGCGCCCGCCAATGCGACCTTGATGTTGTTGCTGCTCATGTTTGGTTCTCCAGAATCAAATGGCCCACCGCCGTGTTTGACGCGGGCACATGGTAGAAGCGATGCACGACCTTTGGCGCCTTGCCGCCAGTGACGTCGGCCATTGCGCCGCGCGCGATCAGCCACATCACGAGCTCGATCCCTTCCGAGCCAGCTTCGCGCACGTAGTCGATGTGCGGCACAGCGGCCTGAGCGGCCGGGTCGGCGATAAGCTGGTCGAGAAAAGCGTTATCGAACTGCTTGTTGATCAGCCCCGCGCGCGGTCCCTGCAACTGATGGCTCATGCCGCCGGTGCCCCAGATTTGCACATTCAGGTCTTCGTCGAACGACTCGATTGCCTTGCGGATGGCCTTTCCCAAGTTGAAGCATCGGTTGCCCGACGGCACCGGGTACTGCACCACGTTGACCGCGAACGGAATCACCGGACACGGCCACTCTTGGGGCTGGCCGCACAGCAGCGACAGCGGCACCGTGAGGCCGTGGTCCACGTCCATCTTGTTGACGATCGTGAGGTCGAAGTCGTCCTGGATCACCGACTGCGCGATGTGCGATGCCAATTCCGGATGGCCGATCACCTTGGGCACCGGGCGCGGACCCCAGCCTTCGTCGGCCGGCTGATATTCGGCCGCGGTGCCGATCGCAAAGGTCGGGATCATGTCGAGGCTGAACGCGGTTGCGTGGTCGTTGTAGACGAGGAAGATCACGTCCGGCCGATGGCTCTTCATCCACTGCTTGGAGAATTCATAGCCGCCGAACAGCGGCTGCCAATAGGGCTCGGCCGTCTTGCCGAGGTCGATGGCCGCGCCGATCGCGGGTACGTGCGAGGTGTAGACGGATGAGGTAATGCGCGCCATGGTCATGCCCTTTTTTGCCTGCCAGCCTGGCCTTGTGGCTGGCGGTGCGCCTGTGCGTCGCCACCCTCACCGATCACACGATTGCCTTCGACTGAACGCCCGCCCGCCACCATCATCGCGAGGTATTCGTCCTCGGTCATGCCGGTCATGCTGCCGGCCATCTGCTGAAAGCTCTTGCCGTCGGTCGCGCCGATCTTGGCGAGGAAGTAGATGTTTCCGCCCAACGAAATGCTGCGGTTCAGATCGCGCGCGAGCACGGCCTGCTTCTGCTCTTCCGTCATCGGCCATTGGTCCAGATATTGGCGCTCGTCAGCCTTGAACTTCTCGCGATTTTCCGGCTTCATGAGCGACATGCAAAACTGGTTCAGGTGGTAGCCCACGCGCGATTGCTCGGCGTCGAAGATGGTCGTGCCGGGCACGTCGAGGTAGGGTTTTTGCAAAGACATGACGTTTAGCTCCAGTACAGGCGCATCGGGTTGTCGACCAGCAGCTTCTGTTGCAGTTCGGGCGTTGTCGCGATGTGCGGGATGAAGTCGACCAGCAGGCCGTCGTCGGGCATGTGGTCCTTCAGGTTCGGATGCGGCCAGTCGGTGCCCCAGAGCACGCGGTCAGGGAACTCGTCGACGATGCGTTTGGCGAACGGCACCACGTCGCGGTAGGCCTTCTGCTCGCCGTTCAATGCCTTGGGGCCGCTGACGCTGAGGCGCTCGGGGCAACTGACCTTGCTCCAGACGTTCGGGTGTTCCCGCATGAATTTGACGAACAGTTCGAATTCGGGGACGTCCACCGGTTTGCTCAGGTCGGGCCGGCCCATGTGGTCAACCACCACCGTGGTCGGCAGGCCAGTGAAGAAGTCCCACAGCTCCGGAAGATCAACCGCCTCGAAGTAGATGACCACGTGCCAGCCGATCTTCTTGATTCGGCCCGCGATCTCCATCAGCTCGTCCTTCGGCGTGAAGTCCACCAGCCGCTTGACGAAGTTGAAGCGCACGCCGCGCACGCCGGCCTCGTGCATCTCCTCGAGCTCGGCGTCGGACACGTTGCGTTTTACGGTCGCGACACCGCGCGCCTTGCCATTTGCGGCCTTGCACGCATCGACCATCGCGGCGTTGTCGGCGCCGTGGCAGGTCGCCTGCACAATCACGTTCTTGTCGAAGCCCAGATGGTCGCGCAGCGCGAACAACTGCTGCTTGCTCGCATCGCACGGCGTGTACTTGCGCTCCGGCGCGTAAGGAAACTCCGCACCCGGACCGAACACGTGGCAGTGCGCATCGACGGCACCGGCTGGCAGCTTGAATTTGGGCTTGCTCGGACCCGCATACCAGTCCAGCCAACCAGGGGTCTTGGTGAATTCGGTCATGTGAGCGCCCTGTCAGTCAATGTACTTAAGGCCGGCTTTTTCGAGCGGCTCGCGCATCTTGTACATATCGAGGCCCAGGACGCCGGAGGCGAGCTTGGCGCGCTTTTCAACTTCGAGCGCCTCGCGCTTTTCGGCCGCATCGGCCGCTTGCATCGCCACCGCGGCCGGCACGACGACGATGCCGTCGTCATCGGCGATCACGACGTCGCCCGGGTTCACGATCGCGCCGGCGCAG
>JBDTRV010000203.1:0-5430 GCA_039931475.1 Burkholderiales bacterium
GTGTTGCTTTTCAAACCCACCTCGCTCGCGCTGCAGACCATCACCACCCTGCTGTTGATCGTGCCGCTCGGCCCGCTCATCTACCGGCTCGCGTTTCGTCCCCTGGCGCACGCCACCGTGCTGATCCTGCTGATCGTATCGGTCGCGTTGCATTGGGTCATGGTCGGCCTCGGGCTTTACTTCTTCGGCGCCGAAGGCTCGCGCACACCGGCTTTTTCCGATGCTCGGCTCGACCTCGGGGGCCTTGCGATGTCGGGCCAGTCGCTGGTCGTGATCGGCACGACCTTGGTGCTGGTGGTCGCCATGTTCCTGTTCTTCGGCCGCTCGATCGTCGGAAAGGCGCTACGCGCGACGGCGATGAACCGGGTCGGCGCGCGGCTGATGGGCATTCCAACCGCGCTGGCTGGCGACCTGAGCTTCGCGCTCGCGGCGCTGATCGGCGCGGTATCGGGCCTGCTGATCGCGCCGCTCACCACCGTTTATTACGACACCGGCTTTCTGATTGGCCTAAAGGGCTTCGTCGCGGCGATCGTCGGCGGTCTGGCCAGCTATCCGCTGGCGCTGGCGGGCGCGCTGCTGGTCGGGCAGCTCGAATCGTTTGCGTCGTTCTGGGCCAGCGCCTACAAGGAAGTGCTGGTGTTCACCTTGATCATCCCGGTGCTCTGGTGGCGCTCGCTGATGAGCCACCACGTGGAGGATGAGGAATGAGCGCCGCGCCGGGCCGTCCCAAGCAAGCTCGCACCTCCCTTGGGGGGCAGCGCAGTACGCGAAGCGACAAGCGTGGGGGCAACATGAGCGCCGCGCTGGGCCTCTCAAGCCAAGCTCGCGCTGTGGCAAGCGTGGGGCAAGTCAAATGACCGCGCGCCATCTCACCATCCTGGCCATCGTCGCGCTCGCGGCCACCTGGGGCTTTCTGCCTGACTTCACGGTCGTCCAGTTCAACTACATCGGCCTTTATGCGCTGGTCGCGGCCGGACTCGTGATGCTGACGGGCGTTGCAGGCATGACCTCGTTCGGTCAAGCCGCGTTCGTCGGCATCGGCGCCTATGCCACGGCCTGGGTCTGCACGTCGCCCGCCGCCACCGCTGCCCTAGGCGGCATCGTGCCGGGGGCCTTGCTTCCGTTCGTCGGCCTGCTGCTCGGCCTGGTCTGCACCTTCGCGATTGCGTGGCTGCTCGGCGCTGTCACCGTGAAACTGTCCGGCCACTACTTGCCACTGGGCACGCTCGCGTGGGGGCTGGCGCTGTATTTCCTGTTCGGCAACATGGAATGGCTGGGGGGACAGACCGGCATCACGGGCATCCCCGCGATCGAGATTTTTGGCTTCTCACTCGCATCGCCACGGGTGCTCGGCATCCTGATCTGGGCGCTACTGCTGCTCGCCTTGTGGGCGTTGCACAACCTGCTCGACTCGCGCGAGGGCCGCGCGATCCGCGCGCTCAAGAGCAGCCGCGTGATGGCTGAATCGATGGGCGTGGACACCGCGCGCTATCGGCTCAAGGTGTTCGTCCTCGGCGCGCTGCTGGCTGCACTGTCGGGTTGGCTCTACGCGCACTTGCAGCGCTTCGTGAACCCGACGCCGTTCAACATCAACATCGGCATCGAATACCTGTTCATGGCAGTGGTCGGCGGCTCCGGTTATTTGTGGGGCGCGGTGTTGGGCGCGGCGTTGATCACCTTGCTCAAGGAGCAGTTGCAGGACATCCTTCCGCAACTTCTCGGCGCCAGCGGCAACTTCGAGCTGATCGCGTTTGGCCTGCTGATGCTGTTCGTGCTCCAAGCCTTCGCGGAAGGACTCTGGCCGAAACTGTCCGCGTTCTTCAACCGGTTTCTGAGGCAGCCGGATCGGCACGCCGCCGTTCCCTCCGGCGGCGCGAGGCTGGCAACGCGCGCGCTGCCGCCAGCGAATTCGGTGTTGCTCGAAGCGAAGGACGTCACCAAGCGCTTCGGCGGGCTGATCGCGAACAATTCGGTCTCGATGAATCTGAAGGCCGGCGAAATCCACGCGCTGATCGGCCCCAACGGCGCGGGCAAGAGCACGTTCTTCAACATGATCTCCGGCGTCGATGACCCAACCACCGGTGTCGTCCAGTTGATGGGCAAGGCAATGACGGGGCGCCCCTCGCGCGAGTTCGCGGTGATGGGTCTGGGCCGCACCTTTCAGCACGTGCGTCTGCTCGGCACCCGCAGCGTGCTGGAAAACGTTGCGGTCGGCGCCCATCCGCGCGGCGAACGCGGCTGGATCGCCTCGATGCTGCGGCTGGATCGCGCCGAGGAAGCAGCGCTGCTGGCCGAAGCGCGGCAGCAGATCGAACGCTGCGGTCTGGGCGAGTTCGCCGACCGGCCGGCCGCGTCGCTGGCACTGGGCCAGCAGCGCCTGATCGAGATCGCACGCGCGCTCGCTGGGCATCCAGCCGCGCTGTTGCTGGACGAACCGGCGGCCGGGCTGCGTTCGCTGGAAAAGAACGCGCTGGCGGCGCTTTTGACCCAGTTGCGCACCGAAGGGCTCGGCATTTTGGTGGTCGAGCACGACATGGAGTTCGTGATGAACCTTTCGGACCGCATCACCGTTCTTGAGTTCGGCACCGTGATCGCCACCGGCACGCCGGCTGCGATTCAGTCGAACCAGAAGGTGCTGGACGCATACCTGGGCGGCGGCGATGACGCAGTGGCTGCACCGGCACCGCCGCCGGCTGCATTGCCCCACATGAACGGGCCGGGAAATCCTGGAGGGGCGCCAGCATGAAGCAGATCTTGCAACTCGAAAAATTCTCCGTCTCCTACGGCCAGGTGGAAGCGGTGCATCAGGTCGAGCTGACGGTCGGTGAAGGCGAGATTGTCACCGTGATCGGCCCGAACGGCGCCGGTAAAACAACGCTTCTGAGCGCGGCGATGGGGCTTTTGCCGGCGTCGGGTTCGCTGACCTTGGACGGCAGCCGGATCAAGCGCCCGACCGTCGAGGAAATGGTCGCGCGCGGCGTCGGCCTGGTGCCGGAGAAACGCGAGCTGTTCGGCGAAATGTCGATTTACGACAACCTGCTGCTCGGCGGTTTCTCGCGCTGGCGCCAAGGCGATCGCAATCAATCCGAGCGAATGGAAGAAATCTTCGCGATCTTTCCGCGCCTCAAGGAGCGGCGCGCGCAGATGGCGCAAACGCTCTCGGGCGGCGAGCGCCAGATGCTCGCGATCGGCCGGGCGCTGATGGCCAAGCCGCGCTTGCTGATGCTGGACGAGCCGTCGCTGGGCCTGGCGCCGCTGATCGTGCGCGAGGTACTTTCCACGGTGTCTTCTCTGAAGAAACACGGCGTGTCGGTGCTGCTGGTCGAGCAGAATGCGCGCGCCGCGCTGGCGGTGGCGGACCGCGCTTACGTGCTCGAAATGGGCGCGGTCGCGCTCTCCGGCCCTGCGCAGGATTTGCTGCACGACCGCCGCATCATCGACGCCTATCTCGGCATGGGCCAGAAAAAAGACGCCGAGCCCGCCCCGTCTTGAGCGCGCAAAGAGCGACGCTTTCGCGAACTTGCCGACCGAGGACACCATGACCGCTACCCTTCAAAGCCACATCGCCGGCCGCTGGATCGGCAACGAACCCAAAGAGACGCTCAAGAGCGCCGTCAACGGCAAGCCGGTGGCCGCCACGCACGCCGAACAACTCGACTTCGGCGAAGCGCTCGAATTCGCGCGCAACAAGGGTCTGCCCGCCCTCCTCGCGCTCGACTTCCAGCAACGCGCCGAACGCCTGAAGGCCCTCGCCAAATACTTGGGCGAGCACAAGGAAGAGCTGTATGCCGTATCGGCCCACACCGGCGCGACGCGCGCCGACAGTTGGGTCGACATTGAAGGCGGAAGCGGCACCCTGTTCGCATATGCGAGCGTCGGCAGCAACGAGCTGCCTTCTGGCAACGTGATGCATGAAGGTCCGGCGATGGCTCTGGGCAAGAAGGGTGGCTTTGCCGGCACGCACATCCTTGTGCCTCGGCACGGCGTGGCGGTGCACATCAATGCGTTCAACTTCCCGGTCTGGGGTTTGCTCGAAAAATTCGCGCCCAGTTTTCTGGCCGGCATGCCCTGCATTGGCAAGCCTGCGACCGCCACCAGCTACCTGACCGAAGCGGCGATGCGGTTGATCGTGCAATCTGGCATCCTGCCCGAAGGTGCGCTGCAGCTCGTGATCGGCTCGACCGGCGACCTGCTCGATCGGCTGGGCGGCTCCGACTTCGTCACCTTCACTGGCTCAGCCGACACCGCCGCCAAGCTACGGGTGAACCCGAACCTGATTCGAAACTCGGTGCCGTTCAACGCCGAAGCCGACTCGCTGAACGCGGCCGTTCTCGCGCCTGACGTGTCGCCGGATGATGAAGAGTTCGACCTGTTCGTCAAAGAGGTCGCACGCGAGATGACCGCCAAAGCCGGCCAGAAATGCACCGCGATCCGGCGCGCGATCGTGCCGCGTCAGCACCTCGATGCGGTCGCTGAAAAGCTGTCGGCGCGGCTTGCGAAAACCGTGGTCGGCGATCCGTCGGTCGAAGGCGTGCGCATGGGCTCGCTCGCATCGCACGCGCAGCAGGCCGACGTGGCCGAACGGGTCGCTACCCTGATGAAAGCAGCCGAACTCGTTTACGGCGAGCGCAACGGCTTCGCGCCCAAAGGTGACGGCGTGGCAAACGGCGCATTCTTCGCGCCCACATTGCTCGTCTGCCGCAAGCCGTTCGAAGTCGACGCGGTGCACGACGTCGAGGCGTTCGGCCCGGTCAGCACCTTGATGGCGTATGACGGCATCGAAGAAGCACTGGCACTGGCCGCGCGTGGCAAAGGAAGCTTGGTCAGCACCTTGGTCACGAAGGACCCGCGAACGGCCGCGCGCATGGTGCCGCAGATGGCCGCGTTGCACGGTCGTGTGCACATCCTGGATCGTGAATCGGCCGTCGAATCTACCGGCCACGGCTCCCCGCTGCCGGTGCTCAAGCACGGCGGGCCGGGCCGCGCGGGCGGCGGCGAGGAACTGGGCGGCGTGCGCGCCGTCAAGCATTTTCTACAACGCGCGGCGGTGCAAGGATCGCCCACGATGCTCGCGGCCGTCACCGGCGAACACGTGCGCGGCGCGAAGGTGAACGACACGCCGATCCATCCGTTCCGCAGCCACTTCGAAGACCTGAAGATCGGCGACAGCCTGCTCACCCACCGCCGCACGGTGACCGAAGCCGACATCGTCAATTTCGGCGGCATGTCGGGCGACTACTTCTACATGCATTTCGACGAAATCGCAGCCAAGGACAGCCCGTTCGGCAAGCGCATCGCGCACGGCTATTTCGTGCTGTCGGCTGCCGCCGGGCTGTTCGTCTCCCCTGCCCCGGGCCCGGTGCTCGCGAACTATGGCCTCGACACCTTGCGCTTCATCAAGCCGGTCGGCATCGGCGACACGATCCGCGC
>JBDTRV010000204.1:0-5404 GCA_039931475.1 Burkholderiales bacterium
GACGTTCGGCCGACCTACCAGCGCAACAACAGGCTTCATGCGGCGGGTTTCATTCCGGCCGGAACGCGAACACTCCACCCTTTTGCGTCACCACGATCAGCGTGTCGCCCGCGAGCACCGGGCCGGCGGCGATTGGGGAGCCATCGGTCGCCACCCGCGTGAGCGGCGAGCCGTCTTCGCGCGAGAGGAAATGCACCAGGCCGAAGTTGTCGCCGATCGCAATCGAGCGGCCCAGTGCGAGCGGTGCGGAAAGGCGTCGGTACTTGAGGCGATCGGTCGACCACGCGGCTTCCCCATCGGCACGCTGCCAGGCGCGCACGGTGCCGTCGCTCTCGGTGCCGAACACCAGGCGCTCGTCGCCGCCGAGGCCCTCGAAGCCATTGGCCGGCTTGGTCCACAAAAGGGTGCCGCGCCCGGCGTCGACGCAACCCACCGCGGCCTGAAACGCGCGCGCGCAAATTACGTCGCCGATCCGGCTCACATGGTCGACCACATCGACCAGCCGTTCCACGTCGTTGGTGCCGCGAGGCGAGGCGATCGCGACCTCCCAAAGCGGGTTGCCGTTGTCCGGACTCATGCCGACCATGCGCCCTGAAAGCCCCGCCACCAGCGTGTTGCCCACCGGCATCAGCAAGCCGGCCTGGCGCAGCGCAAGCGGCTCGGTCGGGCGTTGCTGCAGCCACAAGCGGCGTCCGGAGCCACCATCGAACGCGGCGACCGAACGGTCCGCCATCAGCATGAAGATGCGGCCTCCGGCCACCAGCGGCGGCGTGTAGGAAGGCGTGGACTGTTTGGTGCGCCAGCTCACGGCGCCGCTGTCGATCGCCAACAGTTCGTTGCCGCGCGTGTAGACCGACCAGCGCGTGCCCAAGCCACCGACACCGGCCGCGATCGGTGCGCCAGCCTTCACGCGCCACAGTTCGCGGCCGCCGGCGGCGTCGAACAGCGCCACCGTGCCGTCCGATGCGGCGACGCCGATCGAACCTTCGCTCGCACGAATCTGAAGCGGAAATCTCACGTCGCCGATAGGAGCGGTCCAGACCTGCTTGATGACAATCAGCGCGGCATTTGGCGGCAGTTCAGCCGGTTTTTTCTTGGCGGATCCACAGCCGGCCAAAAAAACTACGAAAATGATAGCTAGAAACGACCAGCGGACGCGCGGTGAGGCCATATTTTTATCCGAAATCATGTCTTCGCCTCCGGTCCGGCCGCCTGCGCAGCCGCGCCCGGGTTCACGCCCAGCGCGATCAGCTTGACCTCGACCAGGCGCCGGTAGTCCGCTCGCGCATCGAGCCCGGCCAGCGCCTTGCGGTATTCGGCGATGGCCTCCTGTTTCTTCGACTGCAGGTTGTAGATGTCGCCCTTTCGGTCGGCCACCAGTGGCGCGAACGAAGCCGGGACGTCACCCGCAAGCTGGGCCAGCGCCGCATCCCACGACTTGGCGTCGGCCAGGATCGCGGCGAGACGCAGCCGGGCGATGGTGCGCAACCCGGAGTCTTCGCTCTTGGCGGCGACCCATTCGAGTGCGGCCTTGGCGGCGTCAGGCTTTTCCTTCTCGAACAGCACCTTGGCCGCCAGCAGTCCGGCCTGCTGCGCGTAAACCGCACTGCCAGCCTTGTCCTTGATGTCGGCGAACGCGCGCTCGAGCCGCGTCAGATCGCCAGCGCGCGCGGCCTGCTCGACCTGCTCGTACAGCGCCGCCGCCTGCACCCCCTGGCTGCGCCGCCAGTACTGCCAGCCGTTCCACGCCGCGTACGCGGTCAGCAGCGCGATCAGGCCCCAGGTAATCAGGTTGCCCCAGGTGTTCCAGAAGTGCTTGAGCTGGTCGAGCTGTTCTTGTTCTTCGAGGTCGAGATGTGCCATGGCTAATGGGAGCGCTGACGCTCCGCTTTCAAACGGAAGATTTTAGGAGTGGCGCCCAATTTGCCAGATCGGCCAGCGGCCGGATCGTCTGGGCGACGCCGGCCTCGCGCAAGGGCTTGACCGCCACCGCGCCTTGCGCGAGTTCGTCGGGGCCGAACACCAGTGCGTGACGCGCGCCACTGGCGTCGGCCTTCTTGAACTGCGATTTCATGCTGCCTGGGCCGTCGCCCGCGCCTGCGTGCATCTGCGCGGAGACGCCCACCGCGCGCAGCGCCCGCAGCGTCTTGATCACGATCGGCACCGCCGCCGCGTCGGGCACCACCGCATACACGTCTGGCACCAGCGGGTCGACCTCGGCGCCCTGCTCTTTCAGCAGATCGAGCACGCGCTCCACCCCAAGCGCCCAGCCGACCGCCGGCGCAGACTTGCCGCCGATCTGCGCGATCAGATCATCGTAGCGGCCGCCGCCGCAGACGGTGCCCTGCGCGCCGAGTCGGTCGGTCACGAATTCGAACACCGTGAGGTTGTAGTAATCGAGGCCGCGCACGAGGCGCGGGTTGATCGTGTACTCGATTCCGTTCTCGTCAAGGATCGCTTTCAAACCGTTGAAGTGCTCGAGCGATTCCGGCCCCAGGAAGTCGATCAACCGAGGCGCCGCTTCGACCACTGCCTGCATCGCGGGGTTCTTGCTGTCCAGGATCCGCAGCGGGTTATTGTGCAGACGCCGCCGCGCGTCTTCGTCGAGTTGATCGGCATGCTTCTCGAAATGCTCGATCAACTTCGCCCGGTGCTTGGCGCGCTCGGGTGGCTGGCCCAGATTGTTGATCTCAAGCCGCACGCCGTCGAGCCCGATCGAGTTCCACAGCGCCGCCGCGAGCAGGATCAACTCGGCATCGACGTCCGGCCCGGCGAAGCCGAGCGCCTCGGCGCCGATCTGGTGAAACTGCCGAAAGCGCCCGCGCTGCGGTTTTTCGCGCCGGAACATCGGGCCCATGTACCAGAGCCGCTTGCCGCCGTCGTACAGCAGGTTGTGCTCCACCACCGCGCGCACCACGCCGGCCGTGTTCTCGGGGCGCATCGCCAAATGCTCGGCCTGTCCGTGCTTGTCGGCCCGGTCCTCGAACGCATACATCTCTTTTTCGACGATGTCGGTCACCTCACCGATGCTGCGCACGAAAAGCTGCGTCTGCTCGAGGATCGGGGTGCGGATGTTGCGGTAGGTGAACAGCGCCATCTGCACACGGACCTTGGCTTCGAGCCACTCCCAGCGCGCCGACTCCGGCGGCAGCAGGTCGTTCATGCCTTTTACGGCAGCGATCTTTCCTGACTTGGCAGCGGGCGCTTGGCTTTCTGACATGCGCGAGGGAGTCAAACGGTCTCGGCGACGGGCGCGCGGCCAAACCGCTTTTCGACGTAGCGCTCCACCAGCGCATGAAACTCGGCCGCGATGTTCTCGCCGCGCAAGGTCAGCGCCTTCTGCCCGTCAATGAACACTGGCGCGGCCGGCGCCTCGCCGGTGCCGGGCAGGCTGATGCCGATGTCGGCATGCTTGCTCTCTCCGGGGCCGTTCACGATGCAGCCCATGACGGCCACCTTCATCTTCTCCACACCCGGATACTTCGCGCGCCAGACCGGCATCTGCGCGCGCAGATAGTCGTCGATCTGTTTCGTCAGTTCCTGAAAGGTGGTGCTCGTCGTGCGGCCGCAGCCAGGGCACGCCGTGACGCTCGGCACGAAGCTGCGCAGGCCGAGCGACTGGAGAATCTCGGACGCGATCAGCACTTCCTGCGTGCGCGACTCGCCCGGCTGCGGCGTCAGCGACACCCGAATGGTGTCGCCGATACCTTCCTGCAGCAGGATCCCGAGCGCCACGCTGGAAGCGACCGTGCCCTTGGTGCCCATGCCAGCCTCGGTCAGGCCGAGGTGTAGCGCGTAGTCGCATCTCTTCGCGAGTTCGCGGTAGACCGAAATCAGATCCTGCACGCCACTGACCTTGCACGACAGCAGGATCTGGTTGCCGTCCATGCCCATGGCCTCGGCACGATGGGCAGAATCAATCGCGGAGGTAATCAGCGCCTCGTACATCACCTGCTTCGCGTCCCACGGCTCGGGCCGGCGGCTGTTGACGTCCATCAGATCGGCCAGCAGCTCCTGATCCAGGCTGCCCCAGTTCACACCGATGCGCACCGGCTTGTTCCAGCGCATCGCGGCTTCGATCATCTGGCCGAATTGGCGATCGCGCTTGTCGCCCTTGCCGACGTTGCCGGGGTTGATGCGGTATTTGGACAGGGCCTCGGCGCAGGCCGGATAGTCGGTCAGCAGCCGATGGCCGTTGTAGTGAAAGTCGCCGATCAGCGGCACGTCGATGCCCATACGGTCGAGCTGCTCGCGCACGTGCGGCACGGCCTGAGCGGCTTCAGGCGTGTTAACCGTGATGCGCACCATCTCCGAGCCGGCCACCGCGAGCTGCTTGACCTGGATCGCGGTGCCGATCGGATCGGCCGTGTCGGTATTCGTCATCGACTGGACACGCACCGGCGCGTCGCCACCGACGGTAACGATTCGTGAGCCCCAGACCGTGCGCGACTGGCGGCTGCGCCGCGCATTGGGCAAGGCGGATTCGATGGGAAGACAGATCAGGCCCGGCCCTTCACTCATCACTTCACCTCGAAGCGGGCAACCCCGCCCTTCATGATCGACTGCAGGTCCATCGGCTCGCCGCGCACGCTCACCTTGGTCACGTCGGCACGGCCCACGGTGACCTTAAGCGGCAGCTCGCCGGAGACGCCCACGGTCTGGCCGGCCGGAACGTTCTTGCGCAGCAATGCAGTGCCTTTGGCATCGAGCACGGAAATCCAGGCCTCGCTCTGGGTGCGAAACACCACGGTGTCGCCGGCCGGCTGCTCGGCCGGGGCCGAAGCTGGCGCCGGGGCAGCAGCCACTGGAGACGCTGCCGATGAGGTCGCGGCGGTTGCGGCTGCCGCGTCCGCGGCGGAAGGGGCCGCACCCTGGAGCGGTGCCTGGGGCAATGGCTTGAGCGGGGCGGCGGTCGAAGTCGTGGCCGAAGACGCAGTGGCGCTCGGGGCACGTTCGGCGGGTTTCGCGCCGGATGTCGCGGCAGGTGAAACGGCCGCGGCACTGGAGTTCTGATTTGTAGCAGTTCGATCGCGACCAAGTTCGGGCAGAAACACCAACACCAGGGCGCCGATCAGCAATGCGATCGCCCCCAATACCAGGGGCCGCGAAAAAATACCCGTACGCGCCGAGCCTTGCGGCTGCGGCTTGAACTGCGGGCTCGCCGCCGCGCCGTCCTTTCCGAGTGGCGCGCTGACCGAACCGCGCGGCAGAGCTTTCAGCACCGGCTCCGGATCGATCTTGAGGCTGCGGCAAACGCTGGCGGCCAGCGCACGCGCGAACACCGGATCCGGCAGCAGATCGAGACGGCCGGCCTCGAGCGCCTCGATCCGCGCCGACGTCACTTTGAGCGACGCCGCAAGCGCCGGAAGCCGAACCCCCGCAGCCTCGCGCGCCTGACGCAGCA
>JBDTRV010000205.1:0-5388 GCA_039931475.1 Burkholderiales bacterium
ATGTGGTCGAGAGCAACGGCAAGAAGCTCGTGCTGCTCGGCGACCTGATCCACGTCGCAGCGGTGCAGTTCGATGATCCTTCGGTGACGATTGCGTTTGACGTCGATCCCAAGGCCGCTCTGAAGTCGCGCAGCAAAATGTTCAAGCAGGTGGCCAAGGAAGGCGCGATGGTCGGCGCCGCGCACATCGCGTTTCCGGGGCTTGGCCATTTGCGCAAGGTGCGCAAGGGTTACCTGTGGGTGCCAGCCAACTTCACGCAGATGAACTGACGGGCCGGGCGCGCCGCGGCAGCCAGCGAGATCGGGGTGATCGAGGAGAGGCCCCAATCCGGCCCCAGCGCGATCACATCGCCTTGAACCGGTGCGCGTAGACGCGGCTGACCGAGAATTTGTCGGCCCGGCCGCGCAGGGTCAAAGTGAGGCGGCCGGCTTCGTCACGTAGCACCGAGTCGATCGCGCAGGCCCGCACCACGATGCCGCGGTGGATTTGCCAGAAAGCCTGGGACCCGAGCCGCGGCAACAGCTCCTTGAGCGGCGTGCGGATCAGATATTCGGCATCCGCCGTCAGCACGCGCAAGTATTTGTCGGCGGCCTCGAAGCAGAGCACTTCCTCGATTGGCAGCATCCGGATGCGGTTGCCGACGCTGGCCTGAATCACCGTGAGCGGCTCGGCGGGAGCCGTTTGCGCGAGGCCAGGCGCAGCGTCCACTAATGCCCGAATCCGATCCAGCGACGCTTCGAAAAATGTAGCGCTCTGCGCCCGCTGGGCGAGCGCAAGCTGCACTTTTTCCATTGATTTTCTGAGCCGCGCGGGCTGTACCGGCTTGAGCAGGTAGTCGATCGCTCGGGTCTCGAACGCTTCGATCGCGTACTGGTCGTAGGCGGTTACGAACACCAGCGCGGGAAACGGATGTTGGCTGCTCGCGCAGTCCCAGCCGTCGGCCAGTTCGGACGCCGCTTCCAAGCCGCTCATGCCGGGCATGCGGATGTCGAAGAACAGCACGTCAGGCTTGAGCGCCAGTGCCGCCCGAACCGCCGATGCACCGTCGCCGACCGTGGCGACGACCGACAACGCCGGCCACACCCGCGCGAGTTCCGAGCGCAGCGCTTCGGCCAAAAGTGGCTCGTCCTCGGCAATCAGCGCGGTGGCGGCAACTGCTGCAGGCGCGTCGCTCATCACTTCACGATCGAAAGCGGTGCTTTTCTTCCGACGCTGCCGCTGCCGCCGCCCCGCTCGCGCCATTGATCGAGGAATCGGGCGAGCTCATCCGGTGGCAGCGGGCGCGAATAAAGATAACCCTGCGCTTCGACGCAACCGTCGCCCACCAAGATTTGCATTTCGGAGTCGGTTTCCACCCCTTCGGCGATCACTTCCATGCCCATGCGGTGCGACATGTCGATGATCGCCTGCACGATCGCCCGCTTTCTGCCCTGATCGCGCAGCGATGCGACGAAGCTGCGGTCGATCTTGATCTTGCGGAACTGAAAGCGCAGCAGGTAGGCCATCGACGCATAGCCGGTGCCGAAGTCGTCCAGCACGATCGAAACGCCGCGCCGCTGCAGCGCCGCCAGTTGCTTGAGCGTGGCCTCGCCCTCGTTGAGCAGCACCGACTCGGTGATTTCCAGCTCCAGCCGGCGCGCTTCGAGGCCGGTGCGCGCGAGCACGCCGTCCACCAAGGCGGGCAGGTCCTGCGTCATCACCTGCACCGGCGACAGGTTCACCGCCACCGTCAACTCGGACCCAAGCTTCTGCACGTGGGCACAGGCCTCTTCCAGCACCCAGGCGCCGATGCCCGCGATCAAGCCGCAATCCTCGGCCACGGGAATGAATTCGACCGGCGAGACTTCGCCGAGGCGCGGGTGGGTCCAGCGCAGCAACGCTTCGAGGCCTGTCACGGTGTTGGCGCGGGTGTCGACCTGAGGCTGATACACCAGGCGCAGTTCGCCGCGCGGCAGCGCCCCACGCAGTTCACGCTCGATCACCAGCCGCCGGTCGACCCGCGTGCCCATCAACGGGTGGTAAAAGCGCAGGTCGTTGCGGCCAGCGGCCTTGACGTCATAGAGCGCGAGATCGGCGTTCTTGAGCAATTGCTCGGCATCCTGCGCGTCGCGCGGCGCGAGCGAAATGCCGATGCTCGCGCCAATATGCAGCACCAGCCCGTCGACCTCGAACGGCTCCTGCAGCGAGCGCAGGATGCGGCGCGCGACCGGCAGCACGCTTTCCTCCTTGTCCATCTCCATCAGGATGATCGAGAACTCGTCGCCGCCGGTGCGCGCCATGGTGTCCTCGACCCGCGCGATCGAGCGCAAGCGTTCGCCGACCAGCCGCAACACGCGGTCGCCGACGTCGTGGCCGAGCGAATCATTGACGTTCTTGAATCGGTCCAGATCCAAGCAGAGGATCGCGAACGGATCGGTGTCGGCGTGTTCCAGCGCCTCGTCCAGCAACTGGCGAAAGTGGTGGCGGTTCGAAAGTTGCGTCACCTCGTCGCGGCTGGCCAGGCGCATCAGGCGCTGCTGCTGCGCGGCCAGCTTGTGCTCGCGGGTTTCCAGCTCCTCCAGCAACACGTTGAAGCCATCATGCAGGTCGCCGATTTCGTCCTTGCGCTTGGCTTTCAGGCGCAGGCTGTACATATGGGTTTTGGAGATCTCGCGCATCGTGTCGGCAAGACTCAGAATCGGCTGCACCACGCTTTCCAGGATGCGGACCGCCGCAATGCTCGCGATCAGCGCGGCAATGGTGGCCACCAGCAGCACCAGCGCGAGCCGCGTGAAAAACGCGATCGACGGCGCCGCGTTGTCCAGGCTCAACACCAGCCAGCCGATCGGCTGCTCATCGACCAGCACCCGCTCGGTCACGTAGACCGATTTCGTTTGCTTATTGAAGGCGGCCTGGCTGGCCGGGTTGTTGCGCACCAGCCAGGCGTCCATTTGGGGCTGTGTGGGCGCGCGGGACGCGGGGGCCGCGTAGGTTGAAAAAAGTTGCTTGTTCTCGTCCAGCAGCACGGCCCACCGAATGCCGGGGATGGCGTTCAGGCTACCGAGAATCTTGGACGCGGTGACGCTATCGCCGAACGCGACCGCGCCGCGCAGGTTTTGCGCCAGCACGGTGGCGATCGAGGTTGCGCGTTCCTGATTGCGCTCATGCGCGTTGCGAAACTCGAGCCAGGTGACGACCGAGAACAGGAACAGCATCGACAGCACCATCGCTGCCGCCACCACGAGCCGCAACCGCACGCGGAGCGGGAATGGGCGCTGGACTTGCCACGGCCGACGCCAGTTCCTCACTCGCCAACCTTCATCGGTGATTTTCCGCAGGCTGCACCCCTGTTTCGACCATTTGCGCGGACTCCGGCGCTGAAACGATCGGCGTCATCGTGACGGTCGGCGCACCGATTGCCGTCGCAGGTATGAACGTCGGAGGCTGACCGGCATGCATGCGCGGCGCCGGCTCGATCACGTTGGTCGCCAGTGACAACACTGCCGAGGAAATCGAAAGGCCCGAGCGCTGCATCGCCGCCAGATTGACTTCGAACTTGAGCTTGTCGCCGTCGATCACGAAGCCGATCATTCCACCTTGCTGCGCGAACTGCGCGCCATCGCCTACCGTCAGCACCGAGTCCTCGGGCTTGAGTTGTGGCGGCCGCCCGCCAGCGAACAGCAACATGCAGTTGGGCGCTTCGGCGATCCGCTCGATGCGGCGATATTCGATCTTGTAGCCCTGAATCGTGCGGCCGGAAAGCGCCATGAGCGCTCGCGTCAACTGGGCGCTGCCGCGATACTGGCACAGCGCAAAGGTGCCAGCGGTCAGCGGAAAACGCCCTGGGGGCCAATCGGTGAATTTGGCGAAATTGACGGCGAATTCAGCCTTTTGACTGGCCAGATCGGGGTCGCTCGCGTGCGCCCCCACAGCCCCGAGCAGCAGCGCCACTGTCGTGCAACCGCGCGCCCAACCCGCCGCGCGCGACCGCGGCGCAGATGCCGCGGCCGATCGGTGTGCGAGTGGGCCCATGCGGGGCTGAAGGTTCATGCTCAAAAGCTTCGAAAACAGGCGAATTCGTTCATTGCAACACCGTTTGGCTGCCTCGGCCCAGGCAAGCAGGATTCGGTATCGACAAACCCCGGTTTGCGCGGAAAATTACCGCCCGAAACACTGCGGATGGGATAAAGGGCCTTCTACGGGACCCCCGATCAACCCAGCGGCGTGGCGTTCAATTGTCAGGCGCTCAAGGGGTAAGCACAAGCCGCGGCGCCAGCATATTTGCCAATCGAACGGGTGCGGCACATTGAGGCGGAACCTCAGGAATGGCCCGCGTGGCTGGCCAGGCCTTCGAGCCGCACGGTGGCGCAAAGCCAGCCCGGCTCGTCTCGTGCAAAGGCCAGCGCCGCGTGTTCGCCGAAGGCGGTGGCCAGCCGCTCGCGCACTTGCGTGAGGCCGAAGCCCGCGCGCTCGTCCTCCAACCAACTGGCCGCGCTGCCGACGCCGTTGTCCTTCACCTCGATCAACAGCGCTGCTCCCTCGCGCCGCGCCCGCACCACCACTTCGCCGCCTTCGACCTTCGGTTCCAGACCGTGGCGAATGCTGTTTTCGACCAGCGGTTGCAACAGCAGGGTGGGCACCGGCTGGCCCGCCAGATCGGCCGGCAGGTCCAGCGAGTAGGACAGCCGCGGACCCATGCGCACCGCCATCAGTTCGAGGTAATCGGCCAGACGCTCGAACTCGGTGGCCAGCGGGTGCATGGTGGCGCGCGAGGCGGTCAAGGTGGCGCGCAAAAAGTCGTTGAGCCGATCGAGCATCGCGGTGGCGCGCTCCGGGTCGGTCGCGATCAGGCTGCGCAGATTGGCCAGCGTGTTGAACAGCATGTGCGGGTCGAGCTGGCTTTGCAAAAGCTTCAAGCGGCTTTCGGCGGCCTGGCGCTGCGCGGCCTCCGCCTTGGCTTTTAGCGCGATGCTCTGGCCGCGCAGGTAGAAGTAGCTGGAAGCGATGGTGCCGGCGATCGCCGTTATCAGCACCGATCCGAGGATGCGGTCGCGGCGCTCAGTCCAACTCGACCAGCCGAACCACCAGTCGCCAACGGACGCGCCGATCAGGTAGCCAGCCGCGATGCCCGTCATGACCAGCGCCAGCCCGCGCCAACCCTTGGGCCAGAAAAATCCCGGTTCACGCGGCAGGACGAAACGGCCGAAGTCGATGATCGCCCACGTCGGAACGCCCGTGGCGATGGAATAGATCAGCTTGACGTGAAAGCCAAGTGGCGAAGGCTCGAAGAAATGCTGGGTCGCCGCGATGGCGACGCAAAAGCCGAGCGTGATCAGCAGGTGGCGCAACTGGTGCCGCCAGTGAAATCCTTCGAAAGAATTGGACGAGGCTGGCGCTTGGGCCGCCGAC
>JBDTRV010000206.1:0-5382 GCA_039931475.1 Burkholderiales bacterium
TCGGCGTGGAAGAGTCCCAGGTCACCAGTGAAAAAGCCTTCGTGGCCGACCTCGGTGCCGACTCGCTCGACACGGTGGAACTGGTGATGGCGCTCGAGGACGAGTTCGGCATCGAGATCCCGGACGAGGACGCCGAGAAGATCACGACCGTGCAAAACGCGATCGACTACGCGAGCACCCACCAGAAAGCCTGACGGGGTGCGGATGCGGGCCAACGCTTTTTCCAGTTCATGAGCCGCCGGCGAGTCGTCGTCACCGGGCTCGGCTGCGTGAGTCCCGTGGGCAACACCGTGGCCGAGTCCTGGGCCAACCTGCTCGCGGGCAAGTCTGGCATTGACCTCATCACGAAGTTCGATGCGTCGAATTTCGCGTGCAAGATCGCCGGCGAGGTCCGGGGTTTGGACCTCGGCAAGTTCATCGGCACCAAGGAGGTGCGCACGATGGACAGCTTCATCCATTTCGGCCTCGTCGCCGCGATCGAGGCGGTCGCCGATGCCGGTTTGCCGGCGCGCGCGGAACTGGACGAAGAGTTGGCGGTGCGCATCGGCTGTGCGATCGGCTCGGGCATTGGCGGTCTGCCGCTGATCGAAGAGACCGGGCGCGAACTGGTGGCGCGCGGCCCGCGCCGCATCTCGCCGTTCTTCATTCCGGCGTCGATCGTCAACATGACCGCCGGCCACGTCTCGATGCGGTTCGGCTTTAAAGGGCCGAACATTGCCATCGCCACAGCGTGCACCACCGGCCTTCATTGCGTGGGGCTGGCTGGACGCATGATCGAATACGGTGACGCCGATGTGATGATCGCGGGCGGCGCCGAGGCGAGCAGCAGCGCGATGGGCGTCGGCGGTTTCGCGGCGATGCGTGCGCTTTCCACGCGCAACGACGATCCAAAGACCGCCTCCCGCCCCTGGGACAAGGATCGGGACGGCTTCGTGCTCGGCGAGGGCGCTGGCATGCTCGTGCTCGAGGAACTCGAGCACGCGAAAGCCCGTGGCGCGAAGATCTACGCAGAGTTGGCGGGCTTTGGCATGAGCGCCGACGCCGGACACATCACCGCGCCGAACATGGACGGGCCGCGCCGCGCCATGATCCATGCTCTTGCCAACGCGGGGATGAGAGCCGAGGAGGTCGACTATCTGAACGCGCACGGCACCTCGACGCCTTTGGGCGATCTCAACGAAAGCAACGCGATCAAGGCCGCGTTGGGCGATCACGCGAAAAAACTCGTCATCAGCTCGACTAAGTCGATGACCGGCCACTTGCTGGGCGGTGCCGGTGGCGTCGAAAGCGTCTTCACGGTGCTCGCATTGCATGAGCAGAAAGTGCCGCCGACCATCAACATCTTCGAGCAAGATCCGGAGTGCGATCTCGACTTCTGCGCCAACACCGCGCGCGACCTGAAGATCGACGTCGCGATGAAGAACAACTTCGGTTTCGGCGGCACCAACGGCACCCTGGTGTTCAAACGGTTTGGCTAAAGTCTTTTCGCCATCGCCACACCATTCATTTCATGCGCAGCGCCCCATCGGTGAGCTTTCCGGTGGGGCGTTCGCGTTTCGCGGGTGCGCTGGCGCTGTTGCTTTGGTGCTGCGGCATGTTGCTCGCGCTGCGTGCGCTCGCGGCGGCGTCATCCATCGGTTGGCGCGAAGCTGCAATGCTTGCAGCCGCGCTGGCGGCGGGAGCCATCGCCTTGGGCGAATGGCTGCGTTCGCCGCAAGGCCGCTTGAGCTTCGACGGGCAAGGCTGGCATTGGATCGATGCCCGCGCTGGACGGCTCGGGAGAATCGCCGTGATGCTCGACCTGCAGCAGCGCATGCTGGTGCGCTTCGTGGGCGCCGGCGATGGCCGCGGCGCGCTGTGGCTGTGGCTCGATCAATCCGCCGCACCTGAGCGATGGCACGAGTTTCGCTCTGCCGCCCACGCGCGAACAGTTCGTGCGTCGGTGGGGGTCTGATGAGCGCCGCGCCCTGCCGCACCAAGCAAGGCGAGGCCCCCTTGGGGGGCAGCGCAGTACACGCAGTGACAAGCGTAGGGGCCACTGCCGCCGCGCCGGGCCGCCCCAAGCAAGGCAAGGCCCCCTTGGGGGGCAGCGCAGTACACGCAGTGACGAGCGTGGGAGCCACATGACCGACAACGCGACCGACAGCGACTTGATGCTGGTCGAGCGCGCCGTCGCCGGCGATCAGCGCGCGTTCGAGTTGCTCGTGATCAAGTATCAGCGGCGCATTCAGCGGCTGATCGGGCGCATGGTTCGTGACGTGGATTTGGTCGAAGACATCGCGCAGGAAACCTTCATTCGCGCCTATCGCGCGCTGCATCAGTTCCGGGGCGACGCGCAGTTTTATACGTGGCTGTACCGGATCGCAGTGAATACAGCGAAGAAGGCGCTGGTCGACATGAAGCGCAATCCGGTGATTTCGGAGAACGCCTTCCGCAAGCAGGACGACGACGATGAAACTTTGAGCCTTGGCAACGAACTAACCAGCGAGGAAACTCCCGAAACCGTGCTGGCTGCCAAAGAAATCGCCGAAGCGGTGAATCTGGCGATGCAGGCTCTGCCCGAGGAACTGCGGCAGGCGCTGGCGCTGCGGGAAATCGAAGGATTGAGCTACGAAGAGATTGCCGAAGCCATGAGTTGCCCGATCGGCACAGTGCGATCCCGGATTTTTCGGGCGCGCGAGGCGGTTTCCGCCAAAGTCAAGCCGCTTCTGGAAAGCCAGTCGGGAAAGCGCTGGTGACCGGCGTTTTGTCGAGCGGGCGATGGATCGCGCTGCTTCAATACTTGAGCTAAACGTGGTGGTGTGAATGAACATGAATAACCCGCATTTGAACGACGGCGCCGCTGGCGAGCCGCGCATGGAACCTATTTCGGCCCTGGTCGACGGGCAATTGCGCGTGGACGTTTTTGCAAATGCCGTTTCTGCTTGCGTGGAAGGCTCCGATGCCCGGGCCGCATGGCACACCTATCACCTGATCGGTGATGTACTGCGCTTCGGCGAATCCGCCGGCAGCGCTTCTGACGACGGATTCGCGGCTCGCGTTGCCAAGCGGCTGGCCGAGGAAGCGCCCGCGGTGCGTCATGCCGCAGTCGAGGCGGCCGTCACGCCTGCTACTGAGAACGTAGCTAACTATCACCATCCTGCGAGCGAGAGCGGCCAAAATGTTCGTGAGGAAGCGGCCAACAGCCCGGTCTTTCGCTGGAAATTGGTCGCGGGCCTTGCGACGATGGTCGCGGTCGGGGCGGTCGGCTGGAGCACCTTGGGCAGCGGGCTGTCTCCTGCCGGTATGCCAGTTGGCGCCAAGCCGGGACAGTCACTGGCGGCGCTCGATTCGCGCGCGGATTCGCAGGCGCTGAAACGATCCGCCTCATCGGAGCCAGCGGGCAGTGCGGCGCTATCGGTGCAGGCAGGGTCCCGACAGATGATCCGTGACCCGCGCCTTGATGAACTGCTCGCTGCCCATGAACAGGCCGGCGGCGTCTCGGCGCTTTCGATGCCCGCCGGGTTTTTGCGCAACGCTACCTTCGAAGGCCGGGGGCGTTGATGGCCCGGCTGTGGCCCTTGGTGCGCGTTCGCGCGGCCACGCCGATGGCGCACGTCGCTTTGTTCGAGCGCCATTGGCGGCAGATGACCATGTTGCTCATGCTCGCAGCCGCGCTCAACGTCGCTGCGGCGCAGGTCGCGCCCGCTTTGCCCAAACCTGAAGACAAGGCCATGTCCGAAAGCGAGGTGGCCGATTGGCTCAAGCGCTTGCACGGCGCGTCGCGCGATCGCAATTACGTGGGCACATTCGTGGTTTCGTCAGCGTCGGGGGCGCTTGCCAGTGCGCGCATCTGGCATGCCTGCGAAGGTGAGCAGCAAGTCGAACGGGTCGAAACGCTGACCGGCGCGCCGCGCTCGGTGTTCCGTCACAACGACCGGGTCGTCACCTTCCTCCCTGACCAGAAAGTGGCGCGCACCGAGCGGCGCGAATCGCTCGGAGCGTTTCCGGGCCTGCTCAAGTCGCTCGATGCGACCATCACTGATTTGTATAGCGCCAAACCCGCTGACAGCGGGCGCGTCGCCGGCTTCGATGCGCAAGTCGTGCAGCTCACGCCGAAAGACAAACTGCGCTTTGGCTATCGCGTGTGGAGCGACCGGCAAACTTCCCTGGTGCTCAAAGTGCAGACACTGGACACCGACGGCCACGTGCTCGAGCAGGCTGCGTTCTCCGAGCTTCATTACGACGAGCCGGTGCGGATCGATCAGTTGGAAAAAATGATGGCGGCGACCGACGGCTGGAAAGTCGAAACGCCGGTCATGGTCAAGACCACGGCGCAGGCACTGGGCTGGACGCTTTCAAGCCCGGTGGCCGGCTTCAATCCGGTTAACTGCTACCAACGCGCGCTCGGTGGCCAAGCGGCAGCGGACCACGCCGGTGCGGCGCCGGACAATGCAATGCATTGGGTCTTCTCCGATGGGCTTGCGTCGGTTTCGCTGTTCGTCGAGCCGTTCGATTCGGCGCGCCACGGACAGCCAGGGCAGATGGTCATGGGCGCCACGCACACGGTGACGCTTCGGCTCAGTGGCGGCGAACGCGGCAATGGCGAGGGCAACTGGTGGTTGACAGCCGTTGGCGAAGTGCCGATCGCCACGCTCCAGCTTTTTGGAGAGCGGTTGCGACGGCTCGCGCCGACCAAATGACGGGTGACCGCTTCGTACTGCGGGGCTTGAGTACTTCACGAGAATTGAGGAAGGCATTTCAGATGATTCAACGCAAGAATTTCAGCGCCACGATGGCGCTCGCGACCAGCCTCGCGTTTGGCGCTGTGCTGTTCGCCAGCGCCCCGGCGTCGGCCCAGTTGCAGCGCGGCCTGCCCGATTTCACCGAGCTCGTGGAGCAGGTCGGACCGGCGGTGGTGAACATCCGCACGGTCGAAAAAGTCTCTTCCGAAAGCCGTAGCGGCGGCGGCGGGATCGATGACGACATGCGCGAATTCTTCCGGCGTTTCGGCATTCCGATCCCGAACATCCCGCGTGGCCAGCGTCCGGATCGGCCGCAGCGCCCGCCGGCGCCGCAGCAGGACGAAGAGCGGCCGCGCGGCGTTGGGTCCGGGTTCATCCTCACGCAAGACGGTTACGTGATGACGAACGCGCACGTTGTCGAGGGCGCCGATTCAGTGATCGTCACGTTGACCGACAAGCGCGAATTCACCGCGAAGATCATCGGCGCCGACAAGCGTTCGGATGTTGCCGTCGTCAAGATCGACGCCACCGGACTGCCGGCGGTGCGCATCGGCGACATCAACAAGGTCAAGGTCGGTGAGTGGGTGGTCGCCATCGGCTCGCCGTTCGGCCTGGACAACACGGTTACGGCCGGCATCATCAGCGCCAAGCAGCGCGA
>JBDTRV010000207.1:0-5377 GCA_039931475.1 Burkholderiales bacterium
CGGCGACGCTGGGTTCAGACAGGGTATTCACGGCGCTCGATCCCGTCTTCGGTTCCGGTCCGCAACCAGCAACGGAGCCCGCTCATTGGCCGTCGCGCGACTGCGCGCTCGAGAGCGAAACGCGGTGAGTGATGCAGCCGACCCTTCAAGGTCGCGCTCCTCCCGCCCATGGCGTGCCCCTGGATGCGGCGGCGAGGTGCGTCGCGGCGGCTGCGCGTAGCGAACGTGATCGAGAACCCGAGAGCCTCGCGCATGGCCGCGCTGCCCGTGACACGATCACGCGAGCGCGGGCCGGCCCCATCGCGCCTCATGATCAGAGCCCGGCCGCCTTCAGGCGCTGGCGCCACTGCGTGACTTCCTCGATCTGGTCGGCCGCGAGCGCCGCCAGCTCGGGGTTGGCGTCGAAGCCTTGCTCCAGATGCACCATCCGCCGCGGGCGCACGAGCGTGGTGCTGGAAAAGCGCCACTCACGCTCTCGCGCCGTGCCGACCTCCGCGAGCAGAGCGGCTTCAACGTCGTGTTCGACCACCCAGTGTGGCTCGACGTAGCAGGCGCCGGCGAGTTCTTCCAGGCTCAACGCGGCGGCGTCCAGCACATCACCAGCAATCACCGGCGTTTGCGTTTGGTTAGAGCTGTTCATCTTGATCGATCTCCGGCGCGCGGATGGAACACCGCCATCTCGCACTTCATGGTTTCATGGATTTCGCGTGCACTTGGATTGTCCCCCGGCGGCAGCGCGAGTTCCAGTTCGACGTACATGTCTCCGGCATCCCCGGCCGCGCGCCCAGGAATGCCGCGACCCTTTAGGCGCAGCTTCTTGCCCTTCTTCCAGCCCGGCGGTGCCGCGGCGTCGACCGCGCCGGTCGGTGGTGTCGGCACCTCGATTTTGGCGCCCAGCGCCGCTTCCCACGGTGCCAGCCGCACGCTTTGATCGACGTCGCGGCACCCCATCCTGTAGCGGCATCGGGCCGGAAATGCGCTTTTAGAAACCGGTCGCCGCACGCACGGCCGCCGAACCTTTCGACACCCTGGCCCGCGAGCCCGTTCTGCGGGCCTTCGCGCACGCCTTTGGAAATGACCACCAGGATCGTGCTCTTCTCATTGGTCGCGACATGCCCCTCGGCGTCCAGATGCATTCCGCGCGAGCTGAAGGTGCGTTCGCCGCCGTTTTAGTCGTCGAGCAAATCCAGCTCGATCTTCGCGTACCGGATCGACGAGACGGTGGTGTTCAAGCGCTTGATGAAACGCAGAATCAGGAGATCGCCGGGATTCAGATCAAGCAGTTGCAAGCGCGGCTGGCGAAGATGGATTTGCGGCTCGAGGTGTCGCAAGCCGCGCTCGCAGAGTTGGCCAAAGTCGGCTTCGACCCGGTGTTCGGCGCGCGGCCGTTGAAACGCGCGATCCAGTGGCGGATCGAAAACCCGCTATCGAAGCTGCTGCTCGAAGGCAAGTTCGCGCCGGGCGATGAGATCCCGGTCGAGGTCGATCCGATCCAGGCACCGGGCGAGTTCAGGTTCGAGCGGATGGTGCATTGGGGGCGCGGCCAAGCGCATAGCCAATAAGAGCGGGCGGATTCGCCCTGCCGCTTTTAGCGAAAATTCGCTTTGTCGCTGATCCAATATGGATTTGTCGCTACTTATAGTGTAGCAACTGCCGGCTGCGAACCTTGAGGACACGTGCGCTTCACCGCCGCGTGACCACGACTTCGAGATAGGCGCCCGGCACCACCATCGATCCCCCGCCGGAGCGGTCGAAGCGCGCGATCAACGTCTTTAGGTCGGCCTCGAGCGCCAACTGCGCACTCGGCTCCAGCGCGGTGAACGCTTTCAAGAGCGGCCCGTACCAGGTCCGGAACACCTCGATCCAGTGCTCGGCCGAGCGATAGCGAAACACGAACTCGCGCGGCTTGGCTTCGATCGATGCTGCCTCGGCGCCGAACAGTTCGGCGAGGCGCGGCTCGGTCCCCCAGAGCGCCGGTGACTTGACGCCGGCGGGCGGCGGCACGTGTTTGCCCAGGGTCTTGAACAATTGGCCAATGAAGCCGTCCGGCGTCCAGTTGGCCAGGCCGATCTTGCCGCCTGGTTTGCAGACGCGCAGCATCTCCGCGGCTGCCTTGTCCTGGTCCGGCGTGAACATCACGCCGAAGGTCGAGCCGACAACGTCGAAGCTCGCGTCCTCGAACGGCAGGTTCTCCGCATCGGCCTCGCGGAACTCGATCTCCAGTCCTTCGGCGTCGGCGCGGTCGCGCCCGCGATCGAGCAGCGCTGGCACGTAGTCGCTCGAAACCACTTCGCCCCAGCGCCGCGCGGCCGCAAGGGTCAGGTTGCCGTTGCCGGCGGCGACGTCGAGCACCTTTTGCCCGGAGCGCAGATCGAGCGCCTCGCACAGGTTCTCGCCGACGATCTGCAACGTGGTGCCGATCACCGCATAGTCGCCCGCGCCCCAGGCGCCGCGCTGGCGCGCCTTGAGTGCGAACAGGTCGGTCGCAACCGGATCGGTAGTGGTGTTGGGTTTCGTCATGGTGGCTGCTTTATTCATGCTGTTTCTCCTTGGGGTATTGATTGAGTGATTGCGGTGGATCCGCGTTGTCAGTGGTTGGCGCGAATCCACCAGTTCCAACCTGGCTGCTACTGCTTGCGCGGATCGTCCGCCTCGTTCACATAGGTCACTTCGAATGGCCCCATGGCGCTGACCTGCAAGATCGTCTCCGCGGTGACCCAGGCGTAATGCGCCATGCCGGCTGGCAGGTTCACAAAACCGGCTGGCGGCAGCGTCTGGCCCGCCGCGCGGTCCAGCTTTTCGCCGACGCCGACGTTGACCGCACCGGAGATCACGGTGACCATCTCATCGGTGGGGTGGCGGTGCGGCGGGATGGTGTAGCCCGACGGCAGCTTCAGCCTCAAAATGAATGGCTCGGCAGCGCCGGGGTTGCCGGCCAGTACGGTGGCCTGGGCGCCCGGCGGCAGGGAAGGCGGCGCCGGGCCCCACTTCGCTCTATCGGGCAGCACCACCGTGTGGTGCGGCTCGGCCGCGTTGGCGGGTACAGCGGACGCAAGGCCCAGTGCAGCGGCAACGGTGAGCGCGAAAGACAGGATGCTTCGGGTGGTTGTTTTCATGATCGTTTCTCCTTGCAGCGGGCAGTGACTGGGTTGAATGAGGGCGGATCGGCCGGCCCGCCGATGGGGCCGATTCGCCAGGTCTGGCGCAACAAAAGAATCGCAACCGCCTGAACCCAAGGTAGTTGCACAACGTGGAGGCAAGCGTGGGAATTGGCGTGGAATCGGCCGTGGAATCCGATCGATCGGGCTATGAAAGCAGTGGCGGCGCGCCCGCGCTTGCGATTCGGCTGCTCGGGCCATTGACGATCAGCCGCGACGGTCGCGTGTTGCCGCTGCCGGCCTCGCGCAAGGCGCGTGCGCTGATCGCGTACCTCGCGCTCTGCCCCCGGCCGCCGGCTCGTGCGCAATTGTGCGAGTTGCTCTGGGACTTGCCGAACGACCCGCGCGGCGAGTTGCGCTGGTGTTTGAGCAAGATCAGGAGCGTGCTCGATTCCGACGCGCGCAAACGGGTCGAGACGGTCGACGACGGCGTGCAACTGGACTTGAGCGACTGCTTCGTCGATGTGATCGATATCCACCACGCGCGGCAGCGGCAGGAAGGGGGCGCGGCGCCCGACGCCGCGCGGCTGCGCGCGCTCGCTTCGCTGTTCGCGGGCGACTTCCTCGAGGGCCTCGAAGTCGCGCGCAGCCCGCAGTTCAGTGGCTGGCTGCTCGCGCAGCGGCGCCATTGGCGTGCGTGCCACGTTGCCCTACTCGAGCAACTCGTCGCAAGCGTCGGGGCGGATTCCGAAAAAAGCCGCGGTGACCTGGAGCAATGGCTCGAGCTCGCGCCGTTCGATCGGCGCGCGCACGAGCTGCTGTTGACCAGCTTCGCGCAGCTCGGCCAGGGGCGCGAAGGAGACGAGCATCTGCATGCGGTCGTCCGGCTGTTTGATGCCGAAGGGCTGGACTGGCGACCGATCGGGAACGCGTGGCGCGCCGCGCGAGCGCGGCAGTCGGGAGGCGCAGAGCCAATGCCGGCCGCAGCGGCCGACCGTGCGAGCGGGCCGGCGTCGATCGACGCACCCGATGCAGCCCCGACTCCGGCCACGGGACGCGCATCGGTCGCGATCATGCCGTTTTCCGACCCGCGGGCGCCGAGCAATGGGCCGCGCGACGCGCTGACCGACGGCTTCGCGCACGACCTGATCACGCGGCTGGCCAAGCTGCGCAGCCTGTTCGTGATCGCGCAGGGCACCATGTTCGCGCTGCACGAACGCAAGCTCGGCGCCCAGGAGGCGGCGCGCACGCTGGACGTGAACTATGTGGTGAGCGGTTCGATGCAGCGCCGCGCCGATCGATTGATCCTGAACGTCGAGTTGAGCGAAACGCGCAGTGCGCGCGTGCTCTGGGCCGACAGCTTCGAGCGTGAACTCGACGATGCGTTTGCGGTGCTGCACGAGATCGGCGACGCCATCGTCGCGGAGGTGGCAAGCGAGATCGAGATGGCGGAGCGCAACCGCTCGATCCTGAAAAGCCCGAACTCGCTCGATGCCTGGGAGGCGCTGCACCGCGGCCTCTGGCACATGTACCGCTTCAACCAGACCGACAACGAAATGGCGCGGCAGTGCTTCGAACTCGCGGCGCGACTCGACCCCGGTTTTTCGCGCGCTTTCGCAGGGCTGTCGTTCACGCACTGGCAGGACGCATTCCAGCACTGGGGTGAGCCCGCGCCGGCGATCGAGCGCGCATACGACGCCGCGAGCCGCAGCCTGCTGGCCGACGAGCGCGATCCCGCCGCCCATTGGGCAATGGGTCGCGCGTTATGGCTGCGCGGTCAGCAGCCGCAATCGCTGGTCGAATTGGAAGCCGCGGTCGATTTGAGCCCGAGCTTCGCTTTGGGCCAC
Source organism: Burkholderiales bacterium (assembly GCA_039931475.1). Lineage (GTDB taxonomy): Bacteria > Pseudomonadota > Gammaproteobacteria > Burkholderiales > Burkholderiaceae_C > JBBPYC01. The sequence goes on from JBDTRV010000207.1 coordinate 4,946, forward strand.
TACTCACTCGCGTTCGTGCACAGCCAGTCGGGCGATCCGGCCGCGGCGATCTCGTACTCGGATCACTCGCGGCATCTGAGCCCGTTCGACCCGCTGCTGTTTGGCATGCTCGGCGCGCGCGCGATAGCGCTGGTACGGCTCGGGCGTTTCGGCGAAGCTGCCGACTGGGCCGTCAAGGCGGCGGCGCGGCCCAACGCACATGTGCACATCCAGGCGATCGCGGCGTTCAGCCTCGCGCTGGCTGGCAGGCCGGGCGAAGCACGCAGCTTCGTCACGCGGATCGGGCAGAGCGCGCCGAACTATCGCGTCGCTGATTTTCTGGCCGCATTCCACTTTTCCACCGATGCGGCGCAGGTGTTCCGGCGTGGCGCGCGCGAGACTGGCCTCACTTGATGTGTTTGACGCCCTCTGGCCTCGCAGCGCCAGCTGGTC
>JBDTRV010000208.1:0-5363 GCA_039931475.1 Burkholderiales bacterium
TGGTCAACGAGACCAAGCCGGCCGATGTGATCACCGTGTTCGAGCGCCTGCAGGCGCAGGGCAAGTCGGAAGAAATCGGCGGCCTGATGTACCTGAACTCGCTAGCGCAATACGTGCCGAGCGCGGGCAACATCCGCCGTTATGCGGAAATCGTGCGCGAGCGTTCGATCCTGCGCAAACTCATCTCCGCAAGCGACGACATCGCGACCAACGCCTTCAACACGAAAGGCCGGCCGGTCGACAAGATCCTCGACGAAGCCGAGCAGAAAATCTTCAACATCGGCGAAGAAGGCTCGCGCATGAAGCAGGGCTTCCAGGCGATGGAGACGCTGGTGGTGCAGTTGCTCGACCGCGTGCAGGAGATGGCCGACAACCCGAACGATATCACCGGTGTGCCGACCGGTTTTTACGACCTCGACCGCATGACCTCGGGCTTTCAGGCCGGCGACCTCGTGGTGCTGGCGGCGCGCCCGAGCATGGGCAAGACCGCCCTTGCGATCAACATCGCGGAGCACGTCGCCCTCCATGAGCAGTTGCCGGTAGCGGTGTTCTCGATGGAGATGGGCGCATCGCAGCTCGCGGTGCGGATCGTCGGCTCGATCGGCCGGATCGACCAGACCCATCTGCGCACCGGCAAGCTGACCGACGACGAATGGCCGCGCCTGACCGAGGCGATCGAAAAACTGCGCCATGTGTCGCTGCACATCGACGAATCGCCGGGCCTCACGCCGAGTGAACTGCGCGCCAACGCCCGGCGCCTCGCGCGCCAGTGCGGCAAGCTCGGCCTGATCGTGGTCGACTACCTGCAACTCATGAGCGGCTCGTCCGGCGCCGACGAGAACCGCGCGACCGAACTCGGCGAAGTCTCGCGCGGCCTGAAGTCGCTCGCCAAGGAACTGCAATGCCCGGTGATCGCGCTCTCGCAGCTCAACCGCAGCGTCGAGACCCGCACCGACAAGCGCCCGATGATGAGCGACCTGCGCGAATCGGGCGCGATCGAGCAGGACGCGGACGTGATCATGTTCATCTACCGCGACGACTACTACAACAAGGACAGCAAGGAACCGGGCGTGGCCGAAATCATCATCGGCAAGCAGAGGAACGGGCCCACCGGGGTGTGCAAGCTGGCGTTCCTCAAGCCGCTCACGCGGTTCGAGAGTCTGGCCAGCGGCTCGGGCAGTGACTACTAGGACTGGTTTTCGGTGCCTTTTTTGGCCATCGCCGCTCGTACAGCATGGATTTATAGCTACAAATACAATAGCGACGACCCTTTTAGGACCCTTGTCGCTAACCTTCCGCCAGCCTGCTGACACCACGTTGTCAGCAGCCCCCGCGCAACATGGAGGCTCCTTCACTTCAAAAGAACGAGAGCCACATGCAAACCGCCATCACATGGTTTGAAATCCCGGTTGCCGACCTGGACCGCGCGCAGCGCTTTTATGAAACCGTGCTCGATCGAAAGCTTGAGCGCGCCGACTGGGGGCAGGGCGCATTCGCCATGTTTCCCAAGGACGATGCCGCCACCGGCGGCTGCCTGCAATCAGGCCAGAACACGAGCGCGCGGGCAGGCAGCGGCATGCGCATCTATCTCGATTGCATGCCGGGCATCGACGCGGCGCTCGCGCGGGTGGAAGCGGCGGGAGGCAAGATCATTTCGGGCAAGGTGGAGTTGCCGCACGGCATCGGTTTTATCGCATCGATCCGCGACACCGAGGGCAACGAGGTCGGTCTGCACGCGCGTGCCTGAGACGCGATGAGCCGCCCCATCCGTAACTGGATCGCGGTCGCGAGCGCCGAACATGCGCGCCGGGGGCGCGATCATGAGCCTGTGGGCTTCATTCAGGTCGGCCATGGCAAGCGCGCCCCGCTTTCGCGGATCGCGCCGGGCGACCGGGTCGCCTATTACGCGCCGGCGACAACGCTCGTCGGGAAGGACAAGCTGCAGAGCTTCGTCTCGATCGGCATGGTGCAGGTCGGCGAGCCGTACGAGTTCGACGTGGGCGGCGGTTTTATCCCTTGGCGTCGCGACGCGCGCTATGTGCCAGCGCAGGATGCACCCATCGCACCGCTTCTCGACGCCTTCGAATTCATCGAGGACCGCAAGCACTGGGGCGCGAAGTTCCGCTTCGGCCTGATCGAAATCAACGACCACGACATGCGGTTGATGGCCGACGCGATGAGCGCTGAAAGCCGCGCTCTCGGCTGGTGAGCCGCCAAACGCTGTAGGAGCAAAGAGATGGAACCCACCCGCGAACACATCGACGCATTCGCCGTCGCCGGCCTGACCGTGCGCACCACGAACCGAGAGGAGATCGACCCGAACACGCAGCGGATCGGTGCGCTTTGGGGCCGGTTCTTCAGCGAGAGTCTCCCCGACAAGACACCCGGCCGCACCAGCGATGCGCGCATCCATGGCGTCTACTCGAACTACGAATTGGACGCGCACGGGCCGTTCGATCTGACCTGCGGCGTCGCTGTCGAGCCGCGTGCCGATGCGGTGCCGATCGAGGCCGGTGATTACCTGGTGTTTCGCGGCGCCGGTCCAATGCCGCAAACCGTGATCGCGGCCTGGCAGCGCATCTGGCAGTATTTCGGGGAGCATCCGCAAGTCGTGCGGCGTTTCGTCAGCGACTTCGAGACCTACGAAGGTTCGGATGCGGTTGCAATCCATATCGGTGTGAAATAGCGAGCATGGGCACGAAGAAGAGCTGGCTCGACAAACTGGCCGGGTATCCCGACTTGCCGGTCGTCAAACCGATTCCCGAACCGATGAAGAAGCGCCGCGGCGAGGGCACGATCGCCATACCGTCGCCCCGTGAGGTGGACGCCGCGATGCGCGGGGTGCCCAACGGGCGCCTGGCCACCGTGTTCGGCATCGGCGAAGCCATCGCCGCGTGCCACAAGGCGACGATCGGTTGCACCGTCACCACCGCGATCTTTGCGCACATGGCGGCGCATGCGGCCGAGGAGGCGCGCGCGGGCGGGGATCGGGAGACAACCGCCTGGTGGCGAACCGTCAAAGTCGACGGCGAGTTGAATCCCAAGTATCCAGGCGGCATCGACCGTCAGCGCAGTCAGTTGCAGACCGAAGGCCACCGCATCGTGCAGCGCGGTAAACGCTTTTTCGTCGCGGACCTCGAAGACAAACTGGCCGATCTGTAACTCCACACGTTGACGCCAGATGCGCCGCGCCGACCGCCTGTTCCAGATCGTCCAGTTGATTCGCGGCCGACGGCTGACGACCGCCGCATTCCTGGCCAAACGGCTGGAGATCTCGCAGCGTTCGGTCTACCGCGACATCGCCGACCTGCAGCACCAAGGCGTGCCGATCGAAGGGGAAGCCGGAGTCGGCTACCGGCTCGGCGCGGGCTTCGATTTGCCGCCTTTGATGTTCAACAATGAGGAGGCAACCGCGCTGGTCGCGTCGGCACGGCTGGCTCAAACCTGGGTTGACCCGGCGATGGCCCGGAGCGTCGAGTCGGCGATCGGAAAGGTGTTGTCGGTATTGCCGCCGGCGGCGCGCGCAGCGGCGGAAGCGCTGGCCTTGTATGCGCCTTCGATGGCGCTGGACGACGCGACGCGCGAGCGGCTGCAAACGTTGCGCGAAGCCGTTGAGGCGCGCCACAAACTGCTCATCGCATATCGAGACCTGGCCGGCTCAAGCAGCAAACGCACGGTGCGGCCGCTCGGCTGCTTTTATTGGGGCAAAGTCTGGACGTTTTCGGCTTGGTGCGAACTGCGGGGTGACTTTCGCGGCTTTCGAGTGGACCGGATTGACGCCATCAAGGTGTTGCCCGAGCGCTTTCGCGACGAAGCGGGCAAAACTTTGGCCGAACTGTTGCGCCGGTTCCAAGCCGAACATGTCGAGCCGCCGAAGTGCTGAGGTGCTGAGAGTTTTGGGTGTTTTCGCCGGTCACCGCTCACCCGTTGGACCTGAGTAGCTATTTATTCAATAGCAAAACCGCAAACCATCAAAACCTGACGTCAGAGCACTTCGCTTGCGAAATCCGCCAGCCGCGAGCGCTCCCCGCGCGCCAGCAGGATGTGCCCGCTGTGCGGCCAGCCTTTGAACCGATCGACGGCAAAGGTCAATCCCGACGAACCTTCGGTCAGGTACGGCGTGTCGATCTGGCCGAGGTTGCCCATGCAGATGATCTTGGTGCCGGGGCCGGCACGCGTGATCAGCGTTTTCATCTGCTTGGGCGTGAGGTTCTGCGCCTCGTCGATGATCACGTATTTCGCGAGGAACGTGCGGCCGCGCATGAAGTTCATGCTCTTGATCTTGATCTTGGAGCGGATCAGCTCGTTGGTCGCGGCGCGGCCCCATTCGCCGGCGCCGCCGTTGCCGTTGTCGCCTTTGGCGAGGAACTCGAGGTTGTCGTCGAGCGCGCCCATCCACGGGCCCATTTTTTCTTCTTCGGTGCCGGGCAGAAAGCCGATGTCTTCGCCGACGCTCACGGTGGCGCGGGTCATCACGATCTCGCTGTAGCGGCGTTCGTCGAGCACCTGGGTCAGGCCGGACGCGAGCGCCATCAGGGTCTTGCCGGTGCCGGCGGTGCCGGTCAAGGTCACGAAGTCGACCTCCGGGTCCATCAGCAGATTGAGCGCGAAGTTCTGCTCGCGGTTGCGTGCGGTCACGCCCCAGACCGCGTTCTTTTGGTGGCCGTAGTCCTTCAGGGTTTTCAGCACCGCGGTCTTGTCGCGGATTTCGGTTACGCGCGCGGCCAGGCTCGGCTCGCCGGGAGCGTCGAAGTGCACGAACTGGTTGATCAGTAGGCTCGCGACGATCGGGCCGCCGATCCGGTAGTAGGTGTGGCTGCCGCTTTGCCAGCTTTCTATGGTCTTGCTCTGGCGCGTCCAGAAGTCGGCCGGGAGGGCGAGGGCGCCGCTGTAGAGCAGGTCGGCGTCGTCGAGCACCTTGTCGTTCTGGTAGTCCTCCGCCGCCAGACCGAGCGCGCGGGCTTTGACCCGCATGTTGATGTCCTTGGAGACCAGCACCACCTGGCGCGGCGCATGGCGCTTGCGTAGCGCTTCGACCACGCCCAGGATTTGGTTGTCCGCCTTGCCTTGCGGCAGCGCAGCGGGTAAGGAGTGGTCGAGCGGCTCGGTTTGAAAGAATAGTTTGCCGCCGGCTTCGATGTGCCCGGTTTGATTGAGCGCGAGGCCCTTGGCGATGTCGGCGCCGCGCAAGCCGGCCAGGGAGTCGAGAGAGCGGCTGGCCTGGCGCGCGTTGCGGGCGACTTCCGTCATGCCTTTCTTGTGGCCGTCCAGTTCCTCGAGCACCACCATCGGCAGGAAGATGTCGTGTTCGTCGAACAAAAACAGGCACATCGGGTCGTGCAGCAGCACGTTGGTGTCGAGCA
>JBDTRV010000209.1:0-5336 GCA_039931475.1 Burkholderiales bacterium
AGGCCGACCTGATCCTGTTCAACACCTGCTCGGTGCGCGAGAAGGCGCAGGAGAAAGTGTTCTCCGACCTGGGCCGGGTCAAGCACCTGAAGGCGCGCGGCGTGAGGATCGGCGTCGGTGGTTGCGTCGCGAGCCAGGAAGGCGCGGCCATCATCGCGCGGGCGCCGTTCGTCGACGTGGTGTTCGGCCCGCAGACCCTGCACCGGCTGCCCGACTTGCTCGCGCGCCGCGAATCCGAAGGCCGCGCCCAGGTCGACATCAGCTTTCCCGAGATCGAGAAGTTCGACCATCTGCCACCCGCGAAGGTGGAGGGCGCGTCCGCGTTCGTCTCGATCATGGAAGGGTGCTCGAAATATTGCAGCTACTGCGTGGTGCCCTACACGCGCGGCGAGGAAGTCAGCCGCCCGTTCGAGGACGTACTGGTTGAAGTCGCGGGGCTGGCCGACCAGGGCGTCAAGGAAGTGACCTTGCTCGGCCAGAACGTCAACGCCTACCGAGGCGCGATGGGCGAGGCGAGCGAGATCGCCGACTTCGCGCTGCTGCTTGAATACGTCGCCGAAATCCCGGGCATCGAGCGGATCCGCTACACAACGAGCCATCCGAGCGAGTTCACGCCGCGGCTGATCGAGGCCTATGCGCGCATTCCCAAGCTGGTGAGCCACCTGCACCTGCCGGTGCAACACGCAAGCGACCGCATCCTGATGGCGATGAAGCGCGGCTACACGGCGCTCGAATACAAAAGCACCGTCAGGAAGCTGCGCGCGATCCGGCCGGACATGGCGCTGTCCAGCGACTTCATCGTCGGCTTTCCGGGCGAGACCGATGCCGATTTCGACAAGCTCATGAAGCTGATCGACGACGTCGGCTTCGACAACTCGTTTTCCTTCATCTTCAGCCCGCGCCCCGGCACGCCGGCCGCCAGCCTCGCTGACGAGACCCCGCATGCGGTCAAGCTCGCGCGTTTGCAACAGGTGCAGGCTGCCATCGAGCAAAACATCCGGCGCATCAGTGGCGAGCGAGTGGGCACAGTGCAGCGCATCCTGGTGGAAGGCCCGTCGAAGAAAGACCCGACCGAGTTGATGGGCCGCACCGAATGCAATCGGGTCGTCAACTTCGCCGGCGCCCCGGCGCTGGTCGGCCAGATGATCGAGGTCACGATCACCGAGGCGATGCATTACAGCTTGCGCGGCGCAGTGCGCTCGCAAGGCCACGCGAGCCGGCCGGCGCCGACGGTCGCGGCCTGAAGCCCGCCGGTGCCCGGGCTGCTCGATGGCATCGCTCGCGCGTCACCTCGGCTCGTTCCAGCAACTGCTGTTGGTCGCGTTCTTGCTGATCGCGGCGCTGCCCGGCGGGATTGCGCTGCATGCGGTCTCCACCTTCGACCAGTTGATGGGGCAAAGCGATACTTTCTCCGCGCGCGCGCTCGAGTTGAGCGCGGCCGCGCAGTTGCTGGCCGAGCGCAGCACCGCGATGGAGCGCGCCGCGCGCCAGTCGATCGCGCTGGAAGACGCGGTGCTGCGGCGCCGCTTCGATCAAGCCACGCGCGACGGCCGCGAGACGCTGGCCCGCTTCAGCCCGCCCGACGTGCCGTCAGCGCTGACCGACTCGTGGAGCCGGCAGGTTCAATCGATCGTGGAGCGGTTGGCCCAGCCCGGCGAATCGGCGGTGCAGCGCGATGGCCGGGTTGCCGCCGAGTTCCGCGAGCTGGCCGCCCTCAACACCAGCATCGCGCAAGAGGTGCGGCACACGATCGAGGAACGTCGCCATGCGCTTCAGATGCAGTTGCAGGCCAGCCGGCTGCGGCTCACGCGACTGGTGTGGGTGGCGATCGGGGTGGCGCTGGTGCTGGCGGGGGGGTTCGGCGTCTGGCTGGCGCGCCCGTTTCGGCGGATCGAGCGCGCCATCCAGCGCATCGGCGAGCCGCGCGCGGATGGCGAGCCGGGCCGCGCCGGGTCGATCGCCATCAACGGCCCGGCCGACGTGCGCCGCATCGGCCGCCAACTGGAATGGTTGCGCCTCAGGCTGGCCGAGCTGGATGCCGACAAGACGCGCTTTCTGCGCCACGTGTCGCACGAGTTGAAGACCCCGCTGGCCGCGTTGGCAGAAGGTGTCTCGCTGCTCGAAGACGGCACCTGTGGCAAGCTCAACGACGACCAGCACGAGGTGGCCCGCATCCTGCACGACAACACCGTGTCGCTGCAGGCGCAGATCGAAGCGCTGCTGCGTTTCAACGCGGCCGCGTTCGAGGCCAGCCGCCTGAACCGCGCGCCGACCGATCTGGCGCAACTGATCGAGCAACAGGTCGAACAGCAGCGGCTGCAGTGGCAGGCGCGCGACCTCGAGGTTCAGGTCGCGGCCGAGCCGCTGGTCGAGCCGGTCGACGCCGGCAAGCTCGGCACGGCGATTGCCAACCTGCTGTCCAACGCGATCCGTTTTTCGCCACCGGGCGGGCGGATCGCACTCAAGCTGTACCGCGCCCATGACCGCACTTTCATCGATGTTTCCGACCAGGGCCCGGGTGTTGCCGACGCCGATGCGAATCGGGTGTTCGAACCGTTTTTCCGGGGCCAGCGCCAGAGCGGGCACGACGCGAAGGGAAGCGGCATCGGCCTGTCGCTGGTACGCGAATACGTGCTCGCGCACGGCGGCCGCGTCGATCTGGTGCCCAGGCAGGACGGCGCCGGCGGCGCCTTGTTCAGGATCGGTCTGCCGCATGAGGAATAGCGCGACCGCTTGGGCTTCGCTTCGCGCGGCTCCACGTTCGCCGGCCGCCTCGCCCGGGCCCGCGCCCGCGCGCCGCTCCGGCCGCTCCGCGCGGAACTACGCGGGCCACATTCGCGCGTGGCAGCCGGCGCAAAACGTCGCGGATCTCTGACATGGCGATCCATCACGCTCGCGTGGGATTGACGGCTGGCGCCCTGCTGCTGGGCGTGCTGCTGTCAGCCTGCCATACGACGCCGGCGCCAAATCGATCGGCAGCGCCGTCGCACGCCTCGACAGCGATGGCCGCGGCCCCCGGCCTGCCGCCGGATGCGCTGATGCCGCCCGCGCGGGCGGAAGTGGATGCCATGCCGCAGCCGATTCCAGCACCGGCGGCCGCGCCAGCACCGCCATCGCTTGCATCGCCGCCGACGCAGCCGGCCGCGTCGGCGCCGTCCCAGGAAATGGCGCCTGCCGCAAGCGCCGATCCGCCTTCAGCCGCCGTGGATCCGACCGCCGCGGTGCTCGCATTCGCCGATCGAACGCGCTCGCTGTCGCCGGCCGAGCGCGCGCGCGAAATCGTGTTGGCCACGGCGCTGGCCAGTGCCAACGACAACGACCTGTTGCCGGCGCGCCAGTTGCGGTTGGCGATCGCACTGGCGCAAACGCGCGCACCGAACGACCTGGTGCGTGCCCTTCAACTGTCGCAGCAGGTAGCCGAAAGCACCGGCCCGGACGCACGCCCGCTGCTCCCGCTCGCGCGGCTGTTGGCCACCGGGCTGGCCGAGCAGCGCCGGCTCGAAGAGCAGATCGACAAGCTCAACCATGCCGCGCGCGAGCAACAACGGCGTATCGAGCAGTTGACCGCGCGGCTCGAAGCGGTGCGTGCGATCGAGCGCAGCATGGCCGCGCCGCCAGCACCGCTCGCGCCGCCGGCCACCTCGGTGCGCCCGGGCAACGGCGCGGCAGCGGCGCCCGCGCCCGCAGCCGCCGCGCGCGCCGCGCCTGCCGCAGCGTCGACGCCTTCCGCATCGGCCACGCCGGCCAACCCTGCCCCGCCGGCGGCCACCGCACCGCCATCCCCCGCGCCGCCGCCGACGCCTGCACCTCCACTGCCCGATGCTGCCAACGGCCGCCGCTGAAACATCGCGCCAGCGCATCCTCGTGGTCGACGACGACGCGGACATGCTGCGGCTGCTCACGCTGCGCCTGTCCGCCGCCGGCTATCAGGTCAGCGCGGTCGGCTCGGCCGAAGCCGCGCTCGCCCGGCTGGACGTCGAGCGGCCGCAACTGGTCTTGTCCGACGTCCAACTGCCGGGCCGCGATGGCCTCGCGCTGTTCGACCTGTTGCGCGCACGCCATCCCTCGCTGCCGGTGATCCTTTTGACCGCGCACGGCACCATTCCCGATGCGGTGGAGGCGACCGCCCGCGGCGTGTTCGGCTACCTCACCAAGCCGTTCGATGGCCATGAGCTGCTGCGCAAGATCCGCGAAGCGCTTGCGTTCGCCGAACCGGCGCGCCCGCCCGGGCCGCATGCGGATGAAGACTGGCGCAGCGGCATCGTCAGCCGCTCCGACCGCATGGCCGACCTGCTGGCCGAGGCACGCCTGGTCGCGCAGACCGACGCAAGCGTGCTGCTGCTAGGCGAATCGGGCACCGGCAAGGAGGTACTGGCGCGCGCGATCCATCGCGCCAGTTCGCGCGCGAAGCGGCCGTTCGTGGCCGTGAACTGCGGCGCCATACCCGAGGCGCTGCTCGAATCGGAGCTGTTCGGCCATGTCAAGGGCGCGTTCACCGACGCGGTGCGCGCGAACGCCGGTCTGTTCCAGACGGCGAACGGCGGCACCCTGCTGCTCGACGAAATCGGCGACATGCCGCCGGCCCTGCAGGTTAAGCTGCTGCGCGTATTGCAGGAGCGCGCGGTGCGGCCGGTGGGATCGGGCGAATCGCTGGCGGTCGACGTGCGCATCATCTCGGCCACGCATCGGAACCTGGATGCAGCCATGGCGGCCGGGCAGTTTCGCGAAGACCTGTACTACCGGCTCAACGTAGTGAGCCTGCATCTGCCGACCTTGGCCGAGCGGCGCGAGGACATTGCGCTGCTCGCGAATCATTTTTTGGCGCAACTCGCGCTCAAGTACGAAAAGCGGCTGTCCGGTTTTGCGCCGGAGGCCCTCAAGGCGCTAACGACCGCCGCCTGGCCCGGCAACGTGCGGCAGTTGTTCAACGTGGTCGAGCAGACCTGCGCGCTCGCGACCACGCCGCTGGTGCCGCTGGCGCTGGTGCAGCGCGCCCTGCGCACGCCGGCGGTGGAGGTGCTGAGTTACGCCGACGCCAAACAGCGTTTCGAGCGTGAATATCTGGTCAACCTGCTGAAATTGACCGACGGCAACGTGACCGATGCGGCTCGACTCGCGGATCGGAACCGCACCGAGTTCTATCGGCTGCTGCAGCGCAGTGGCCTGTCGCCCGGGCATTTCAAATCCGACGACGCCTGAGCGGCGGCGGCCCCGCTGATTGCGGCAGGCCCGCTCGACGCAGCCTCGCAGCCTCGAAGCCTCGCTGGCTGGCTGGCGCACCTTTTCTCGAAAGAAGCCTGGAAGCGCGTTTTCCAACGATGTTCGCCGGCCGCCGG
>JBDTRV010000210.1:0-5335 GCA_039931475.1 Burkholderiales bacterium
TGGGCGACCCGGCCGATCCGGGCCTGCACCTGTCGCTTGCCTTCGATCCGGCCGACGACATCGCGGCGCCGTTCTTGAACCTGTCGCGCCCCAAGGTCGCCGTGCTGCGCGAGCAGGGCGTGAACTCGCATGTCGAGATGGCGTATGCGTTCACGGAGGCCGGCTTCGAGGCATTCGACGTGCACATGACCGATCTGCAAACCGGAAGGGCGCGACTCGAAGACTTTGCCGGCTTGGTCGCGTGCGGTGGCTTCAGCTACGGCGACACGCTGGGCGCTGGTGTCGGCTGGGCGCGCAGCATTTTGTTCAACCCGGCGCTCGCCGATCAGTTCCAGAGCTTCTTCGCGCGCGAAAACACCTTCGCCCTGGGCGTGTGCAACGGCTGCCAGATGTTCGCCGAACTCGCGCAAATCATCCCCGGTGCCGAGGCCTGGCCGCGCTTTACCACCAACGTCAGCGAGCGCTTCGAGGCGCGGCTGTCGATGGTGGAGGTGCCCGATTCGCCGAGCCTGTTCTTCGCGGGCATGGCGGCAAGCCGGCTGCCGATCGCGGTCTCGCACGGCGAAGGTTTTGCCAACTTCACGCACCGTGGCGATGCGGCCCGCGCGATTGCCGCGCTGCGCTTCACCGACCACCACGGCGCGCCGACCGAACGCTACCCCTTCAACCCGAACGGCAGCCCCGGCGGCCTCGCCGGCGTGACCACCGCCGACGGCCGCTTCACCGCGCTGATGCCGCACCCCGAGCGCGTGTTTCGCAACCTGCAGATGAGCTGGACCAGCGGCGCCGCCGCGAGCTTCAGCCCCTGGATGCGGATGTGGCGCAACGCGCGCAAGTGGGTGGGTTGATCGGAAGGGGTCGAACACCGAGGTTGCCTTGGAGACGCGGCGCGAGGCGGGTTTTTGCGAAGCTTGACCGGCGCCGCGTGTAAGCTTTGAGCCAACGTGCCCACAGAGCCTCAGGAGACCCATCGCAATGCGCCCTCACTACCAGTTCTGGCCACCCCGCCTGCCTCACGCCATCGAGCCGCCGGCCACGCCCCTTTGGGACAACCTCGCGGTCAATGCGCGGCGCTATCCGCACAAACCGGCGCTGATTTTTTTCGGCAGGGTCACGAGCTATTCGGTGCTGTTCCGGCAGGTCGAGCGGCTGGCGGCGCGGCTGGCCGAACTCGGCGTAAAAAAGGGCGACCGGGTGCTGCTGAGCATGCAGAACTGCCCGCAGCTCGTGGTCGCGCACTTTGCGATCCTGCGCGCCAATGCGGTGGTGGTGCCGGTCAACCCGATGAACCGCGCCGAGGAGCTCAAGCACTACATCACCGACCCGGATGCGAAAGTCGCGTTCACCACGGCCGATCTGGCGCCGGAACTCGCGGCGGCGAACAACGCGCTCGAGCCGGCGCTGCGGCTCGAGCATCTGATCGTCACCCATTTCACCGATGCGTTCGACGCTGGCGTGACCGGCGACGACGCTCCGCCCGACATCTGGCGCGACTGGCTGCTCACGCGGCACGAACCGCCGGTGATCGAAGGCGGCAACGTCCACACTTGGACCGACGCGCTGGCGTGCGAGGCCGCCCCGCCCGAGCCGCAGGTCGGCGCCGAAGACCTCGCGATCCTGCCCTACACCAGCGGCACCACCGGCCTGCCCAAAGGCTGCATGCACACCCATGCGAGCATCAACCACAACGCGGTCGCGAGCAACTACTGGGGCAATGGAACGCATGAAAACGTGACCTTGGCGGTGGTGCCGATGTTCCACATCACCGGCATGGTCAGCCTGATGCACACCAGCATCTTCGGTGGCGCGGCGCTTGTCATCATGCCGCGCTGGGAGCGCGAATTCGCGGGCCGCATGATCTCCAAATGGCGGGTCACGCACTGGACCAACATTCCGACGATGGTGATGGATCTGCTCGGCAGCCCAAACTTCGACAAATACGATCTCACTAGCCTCGTGTTCATCGGCGGCGGTGGGGCGGCGATGCCGCAGGCAGTCGCGCAGAAGCTGTTCGATTTGTACGGCCTGCGCTACTGCGAAGGCTACGGCATGACGGAGACCGCCGCGCCGTCGCACAGCAACCCGGCCCATGCGCCGAAGCAGCAGTGTCTTGGCATCCCGTACATGAGCACCGATGCGCGGGTGATCGACCCGGAGACATTGCAGGAAGTGCCGCCGGGCGAATCGGGCGAGATCGTCACGCACGGCCCCGAGGTGTTTCGCGGCTACTGGAAGCGGCCGGAGGCGACCGCCGAGGCGTTCATTGAGATCGAAGGCAAGAAATTCCTGCGCACCGGCGATCTGGGGCGAGTTGATGAAGACGGCTATTTCTTCATGACCGATCGGCTCAAACGCATGATCAACGCAAGCGGCTTCAAGGTGTGGCCGGCCGAGGTCGAGGCGCTGATGTTCCGCCATCCGGCGATTGCCGAAGCCTGCGTGATCGCGACCAAGGACAGCTATCGCGGCGAGTCGGTGAAGGCGGTGGTGGTGCTGCGCGCGAGTGAAAAAGGCAAGGTCAGCGAAGCGGACATCGTCGCCTGGTGCCGGGATCACATGGCGGTCTACAAGGTGCCAAGGGTGGTGCAGTTCGTCGATGCATTGCCGAAGAGCGGCAGCGGCAAGGTGATGTGGCGGGCGTTGCAGGAGGCGGAAATGGACGTGGCGCCGGCCAGCAATGGCTGAGCGGTAGTCCTTGAAGTGGCCCTGGCCGACGCCGAAACGCTATAGCATCAATAGCTAGAAACGATCGCTCGGCGGGCGGTGACGAGCGATTTGATTCTCATTTTTCCGTTTTGACGCCGAGTTGTACGGCCCAAACCGTCAGATCGGCTGCGGCCCGCCGTGCCAGGTTCCGTGCAGCGGCCTCGGCACATGGTGGTCGAACGTGGCGCGCGCCAAGGGGCCGCGATCCAGTTGCCGCGCATCGAGCACGGCGACGTAGCTGCGGTCGGCTTCCGCGTCGTAAGCCAGGGTGAGCAAATACCCGTCGTCCTCGGACTCAGCGCCTTCACGCGGCACGAAGACCGGCTCGCTCGGAAAACAATGCTCGCCCACGTCGGTCGATTCGATGTGGCCGGTCGCAACCTCGATCTTCGCCACGCGCGTCTGCGGCTCGCCCTCGCGCGCGGCGAGCACATAGCCGAATCGGTGCTGCCGGCCCTGCACCGAGGGCGCGACCTGCGGAAACTCGCACGGCACCTGAGCGCGCTGCTCCAGCTCGACGCTGCCGCGTTCCGGCTGGACGATTGCGCGGAACAGGCGGCCTTCGGTCGCGGTCTTGTGGGCGCGCTGTTCGGTCGTGTGGCTTGCGAACGCCTTGCCGAAGTCGGCGACCCGCACGAAGTCCACCACGATGGTGCCTGCCGACTCGTAGGCGTTCATGAAGTGGTACTGAAAGAACGCATCGACCTCGAAGCGGCGGGCCTGGTGCGGAGAGTCGATCGGCACCACCAGCACCGTGGTGCCGTCTTGCGGGCGCCACTCGAGCGCGTCGAGGGGCGCCTTGGTTCCGAGCAGCACCGGCAGGATGCGCATGCGTACCGGCGGGATGAAGAACACCAGATGCTTTTCGGTCGCGATGAAGTCGTGCACCATGGCCGAACTTCTGGGCAGCGGCAGCGACCCGATGCAACGCAGCGCGCCGCCTGTCGGCAGCTCGTACAGGTGCAGCATGTTTTGCCGACCGCGCTTGATGCTGAAGTTGTAGAGCGCGCGCCGGCTCGGTACCGCGTGAAAATGGGCGGAAAAAAATCCCTTGACCGCGCCGTTCAGATCGGTCTCACCCACGGTCGCAAGCGTTTCGGGATCCAGTTCGGTCGGCAGGCCGGCCTCGTACAGCGCGAACAGGCGTTCGTTCCAAGCAGCGGCTTGGTGTTTGCCGCGTTCTTGAAATCACGCAAGCCGAGTCTTCGCTGCCATTGGGGCGCAAGCGTGGCGCCCGAGGTGTACAGCGCTCGGCCAGCGCGCCGCTCGTGCGCGAGTTGCCGAGTTTCCACCAGCCGCACGGCACCTTCCGCATGCCCGCCTTTAAACCGAATCGCCGTGATCGCTCCGTCGCCGTCGAACCAGTGGCGGTACGGGCGCCCGAACAGAGAGAACAGGCCCGGCCCGTTCAGGTACAGCGTGCCGCGCAAGTCAGGGGGCAATTCGCCCTCGAGTTCGAGCGGCTCGAATCCATGCTCGCGCGGCAGATCGCGCAAACCGCGCTGGTACGACTTGGTGATGCCGACGGGTGGGTTGTTCATCTCGTGATTTCTCGTTCCTGAAACGACGCCACTGTGCCGATGGGGCGAACGCGGCGCCACCGAATTGCGACGAAGCGCTTGGAATCTTGCGCGAAACGCAGGGGGAACGGCTGAAACGCCCGAATCGCCAGATTGAGGCGTGCCAGACCCGGCTTGTCCGCGCCCGCCTCCCCAGGCGAGACGATTGAATTCGATTCAGCCGCGCCGCCAATGCCGGACCTTTTCGTTGCGCGATCAGGCCATGATGCGCTTGGGGCGGCCTGCCCCGCTGCGCTTCGGGCGCCCATTGAGGGCGTGGCGCAAGGGCTTATTTTCCGGAGCTTCTTGGCGGCGGGTATATTTACTCTCGAACCACCAAGTCAGACCGCAGTAAGCGGCTTCGCCCAAAGTCGCCGACACCCTGCAGATCCACACAAAGGAGACAGATCTCATGAGCGCCATCGAATCCGTGCTGGTCGAAAACCGGGTGTTCCCCCCCAGCGAAGACATGAAGAAGGCGGCCCGCATTTCGGGCATGGACGCCTACAACAAACTCTGCGCCGAGGCTGAAAAAGACCCGAATGCCTTCTGGAGCCGACTGGCCCGCGAAAACGTCGTCTGGACCAAGCCGTTCACCAAGACGCTGGACGAGTCGAATCCTCCGTTCTACACGTGGTTCGAGGACGGTGAGCTGAACGCCAGCGCCAACTGCCTTGACAAGCACATCGGCACTGCGGCCGAGAACAAGACCGCGATCATCTTCGAGTCCGACGACGGTGCGGTCACCAAGATCACGTACAAGGAGCTGCTGGCCAAGGTCTCGCAGCTCGCCAATTCGCTCAAGGCCAGGGGCATCAAGAAGGGCGATCGGGTCCTGATCTACATGCCGATGACGATTGAGGGGATCGCGGCGATGCAGGCCTGCGCACGCATCGGCGCCACGCATAGCGTGGTGTTTGGCGGCTTCTCGGCCAAGGCGCTGCATGAACGGATCATCGACGCCGGCGCAGTCGCCGTCATCACCGCCAACTTCCAGATGCGCGGCGGCAAGGAACTGCCGCTGAAAGCCATCGTCGATGAAGGCCTCGCGATGGGTGGCTGCGAGTCGA
>JBDTRV010000211.1:0-5323 GCA_039931475.1 Burkholderiales bacterium
GTGCATCTCGGGCTGATTCCGGCCAGCCGCGCGCGCCAGATCGCGCAGTTGCGCGCGTTCATCGAGCGCGAAGTGCCGAGCAGCGAGCCGCTCATCGTCGCGGGCGACTTCAACGACTGGGGCATGCAGGTCAAACGCTCGCTGCGTGCGATCGAGCTGTTCGAATTCGAGCAAGAACTGCAGGTGCCAAACGCGACTTATCCGGCGCGGCTGCCGATCGTGCAACTCGACCACGTCTACGCTCGCGGCTTGACGCCGATCGGCATCGAGGTGCCCCGCGGGCGCGACTGGTGGCGCATGTCGGACCACCTGCCGTTGCTGGCCGAATTCGGGATCTGAGCCTGGTGTTTCGGCTTGGCGCCTGAGTGTTTGCTGCCGGGAGAAGGTCCGCGGAGCGCGTCGCGGCGTCATGCAGACAATCCCTAGCGCTGTAGTGGGCGAAGCGCACGAGATCGAGTTGCTCGAAGGTGCCCGCGCGCTGTTCCCCGCGATGATCTTCGCGATCGACGCCGCGCGCATTGAAGTGCTGGTGGAGACCTACATCTTCGACACGGCAGGCTCGGCGGCCGAAGTGGCCGAGGCGCTGATCCGCGCGGCCGCACGGGGCGTCGCGTGCCGCCTGGTGATTGACGGCATCGGCACCGGCCGTGTGCCCGCTCCATGGCCCGAACGCTTCGAGCGTGCCGGCGTGCAACTGCGGGTGTTCGCGCCGCTCGGCCGCCTCGGGCTGCTGTTGCCGAGTCGCTGGCGCCGGATGCACCGCAAGCTGTGCGTGGTCGACGGCGTGACCGCGTTTTGCGGCGGCATCAACATCCTGGACGACTGGCTCGATCCGAACTGGGGCCGTCTGGAAGCGCCGCGCCTTGACTTCGCGGTCTGCGTGCACGGGGAACTCGCCGCCGAGATCAGGCGGGCGATGCAAAAACTGTGGCAGCGGATCGAGGCGATGGGCGACGTGCGCCGCAGCGACTTGCCGAAAGCGCTCAAATCCCTGCGCACGGATCCGCCTCACGCCGATGCGGTGGCGAAGGCGCAGGCGTCGGAGCAGCAACGAGTTGGCGCTTTGCCTCCGCCGCGCGAAAGGGGCGAGGGGGGTGAAAGGGGCGAGAGGAGCGAGAGGGGCGAGCAAGGCGACGCGGCCGGGCACGCGCCGGACCACGCCGCGCCGGCCGCGTCGATCTTCAAGGCCGACGCGGTGCTGCTGCTGCGCGACAACCTGCGCAACCGCAACCGCATTGAACGCGCGTATCGCAAGGCGATTGGCGGCGCCCGGCACGACATCGTCATCGCCAGCGCCTACTTCCTGCCGGGCCGCAAGCTGCGCCGCGCGCTGGTCCATGCCGCGCTGCGAGGCGTCAGGGTGCAGCTGCTGTTGCAAGGCCGCTATGAATACTTTTTGCAGTTTCACGGCGTGCGGCCGGTCTATCACAAGCTGCTCGCCGCGGGAATAGAGATTCACGAATACGCGCCGAGCTTTCTGCACGCCAAGGTCGCGGTGATCGACGCGGGTGGCGCGCGGCCGTGGGCGACGGTCGGCTCGTCGAACCTGGACCCCCTGAGCCTGCTGCTCGCGCGAGAAGCGAACGTGGCGATCGAAGCGGGCGAATTCTGCGAGGCTCTGCGAGTGCGCCTGCATGACGCGATCGAGCAGGAGGGCCGGAAAGTCAGCGCAGTCGATCTGGCAAACCGGCCGTGGCATGAGCGGCTCTTGGACCGGATCGCGGCCGGGCTGATGCGGGTGGCGTTGGTGCTGGCTGGGGCGCAGCGGTATTGAGGCAATGCGACGCAGGGCTTCTGGTGATGTGGCGCAGGACCTGCATTACTATAAAAACAGTAGCTGTAATTGACCAGCAGACGAGCGGAAAAGCGATCTTTCTTCGCAAACGGCACGAAAGTGGACCTGCCCTTGCCCTCAATGCAGGGCGGCGAGTTCCGTCAAACCGCGACTCGGCGCGCGAAACGTCCGGACGCGACCGGCTTGCCGGCCTCGCTGATCGCGAACGCGACCTGACCACCGGGCTTGAAGTCGATCGCGAGCGAAAGGGTCGCGCCGGGTCCGACCGGGTGGTGAAACTTGCAGGCGGACAACTGATGCCGCGCGAGGAAGTCGCTTTCGCCTTGTGCGCTTGATTCGATGGCCCCGATCGCCCAGTCGAGCAGCACGACGCCGGGCAGGATCGGGTGACCCGGGAAGTGGCCGGCAAAAGCCGGATGCGCCGGATCCACCTGGAGCGTCAGCTCGATCATGGACGGTGCTCGTTGCGCGCCTGGCCGAGCGACTGCGCGAGCGACGCAACCGCGTGGGTCGGCAGCTTGCCGGTGCTGTTGCGCGGCAAGGCGTCGACCAGATGGACCGGGCGCGGCAGGAACGCCGGGTCGATCAGGCGGCGCAGGGCGGTCAGGATTTGGCTGGCCGAGAGATCGGGGGCCACCGCGAACGCGATCGGGCGCTGCACCTCGATGGCCAGGCCCTCGTCCTGCGCCGGCGTCGGCAGGTAGAACACGCCGTCCTGCACGCCAGGAATCGAGTTGAGCTGGTGATTCAGGTGGGCCAGCGAGGTGCGCTTGCCCGCGATGTTGACCATGTCCGCGCTGCGGCCGAGCAGGGTAAATTCGGTGGCCGAGTGCAGGATCAATTCGTCCGATAGCGCCACCTCGCCTTCGACATGGCCGCCGCTTGCGATGAAGCGACCGTCTGCCGTTTCATCGAGTCGCACGCCGGGCAGGGTCTGCCAGGTCGCGCCGGCGGTGGTGCGGCGGCTCGCGAGCTGGCCGGCTTCGGTGCAGCCATAAATTTCGACCAGCGGTGCGCCGAGCGTCTCTTCGGCGCGCAGGGCGAGCTGCGGCGACAGCGGCGCGGTCGCGCTCACGATCAGCGCGAGCGGCGGGCAGGGCACTTCGGCGTCTAGCAAGGTGCGCAGGTGAAACGGAGTCGTCACCAGCACTCTGGGCTCGGGAACCTTGGCGAGCGCCGCGCAGATGTCGGCCGGGTAGAAGGCGTGGCTTGCGTCGAACGAGCCGCCATTGAGCAGCGCCAGCAGCAGGGTCGACTCGAAGCCGTACATGTGCTGTGCCGGGACCGTGCCCACCAGGCAGAAATCCGCGTCGAAGCCAACTGTCAGGCGCTCGCCCTCGGCCCGGGCGTTGATTTGCAGCTTGCCCCAGGTCTTGGCGTGCGCGGTCGGTTGGCCGGTCGAGCCGGAGGTGAACACCAGCGCGGCGATGAAGTCGGGCTCGATCTCGGGCACGTTGAATGGCTGGTCGATCGGCGCCGGTGGGCCGTCGGGAAGGGCGATCTGCGGCAACCGGGTCTCGCGCCTCGGCTGATCCGAGAGGATGTACAGGTCGGGGAAGTCGCTGTGCAACCGCGCGAGGATTTCGCTCGTATGGGTCGGCGGCAGCAGGCAGGTGTGGCGCCTTGTCAGCGCTGCGCCCAGGCCCACGGCGAAGCGGTAGCGGTCGGTGCAGAGGTTAAGCACCGGCCCGCGCTCGGGAAGGCTGCGAGCGGCGCGTGCCACATCGGCGAGGTATTGGGCGGCCGAGACGGAATGGCCCGCGCGCCAGGCAACGATCGATTCGGCGCTGGCGTGGCTGATCAGCCGCGACATCGTTCTGTCGGCTCAGGGCTGGCGCACAGGCGGCGAAGCTTCGGCCTGGTCGTTCCAGAAAGCCTTGACGCTTTGAGTCATCGACACATGCGGCAGGTTTCGGTGCGAGACGCGGCGAATCGCGTATTCGGCCAGAAACATCAGCGCGACCAGCGGCATCGAGAGCACGTTCGCGAACAGCGACCAGGCCGACAGCGGCGCGAACGCGAACAGCAGGAGGGACACGAGCGCGACCACGGCGAAAAACACGGTCCAGGCCAACGTCACTTTGCGGGTGTAGCCGAGCAGCTCCGGCGGCAGGTGGCCCCGTGCGCGGGTGGCGAGCCGAGTGATCAACGCCTGCCTTTCGCCCAGTAGGGTGTGGCCGAACAGCCAGCAGAGAAACAGTTGGGTGCCGACGTGCTGCACCAGGTAAATCCACTGGTAGCTCGCCTGCAACCGTTCGCGAAAAACGAAGGCAAGTGCGCAGGCGAACCCGATGACGAGCAGCCCGGCCACGCGATGACGGGAATTGAATGCGACAACCGCCAGCAGCAACCCCGCCGGAAGCAAGCCGGCCAAAACAGTGAGGCCGGGCCAGCGACCCGACGCGATCAACTCATGGACGACGATGGGATAGCCAACCAATACCGCGATCACGAGCGCGCCCAGTAGCAGCTTGCCGACGCCAACGCGACGCGATGCGGGGGCGTCGCCGGCAGGGGCCATGAGCGTCGTCCGGTTACTTGGTGCGGTTGACCGCGATGTGGTCGGAAAGGCTGCGCAGCGAGCCAAAAATCGCGACATTGCTCTCGTCATTGGCGCGCATCTGAAAACCGTATTGACGCGAAACCACCAACGCGACTTCGAGCATGTCGATCGAATCGAGCCCGAGCCCTTCGCCGTAGAGGGGGGCATCGGGCTCGATCGATTCGGCCGGTACCTCGAGATTGAGCGCGGCGACGATCAATGCCGCCACTTCACGGACCAGTGGCTCGTCGGCCGCGTTTTCGCCCGTGGATTCGGGCGCGGTTTGGGGTGCTTGGGGGTTGCTCATGGGAAAAAGGCGGGCTGTGTATTGCTGCACGGCTCAGGCGCAACCATTGTGGGAATGAAATCTGTTCGATGGTACGTGAATGGCAGGGCCGGCGCGGGGTTCATGCAGAGCCAGATCGGTGCCGCTTACAACTTTTGCGCGCGGTATTCCGAGAAAACGCCGAGTTCGGTATGGCGGTCCACATGGATCAGCCCGGCTGCGGCGAGAGTGGCAAGAATGCGAGCGGGCGGTGCGCAAGCTTCGATACTGTCCCAGTAATAACGCCAGATGCGGGGCGTGGACGATTGCGCGCCCGACCATTTCGCCATCAGCGGCACGCCGTGGCGCATGTAGGTTTTGAGCAGCCAGGTCGCGATCGACGTTTCGGGCTTGGTGATTTCGAGCAGGCACAACCGGCCGCCGGGTTTGAGCACACGCTCGAATTCGGCAAACGCCGCCGACAGATCGCCAATGTGGCGCAGCGCATAACCCATCGAAACAAAGTCGAAGCTCGCATCCGCGAAGGGCAGCGCTTCGGCGCGGCCCACGTGCAACTCGACCTGCTCCGCGAGCGGGCTGGCCTGCATCATGCCGGGGCTCGGATCGACGCCGGTCACGAACTGCGCGCCGCCGACCAGGCGAATAGCTTCGGCCGCGACCAGGCCGGTGCCGAAGCCGACGTCGAGCACGCTCATGCCGG
>JBDTRV010000212.1:0-5322 GCA_039931475.1 Burkholderiales bacterium
GACATGCGACCGGTCATGTTCCACCAGCCCAACATGTGCGCCTACAACGGCGGCAATCGCTCGCTGCTGGGTGACCTGATCGACACCACGATCACCAAGTACAGCGCGATTTTCAACTTGCCCCCGCGCAGCCGGCAGTTGCGACAGATCGGAAGCCTAATGGCGGACGGAATGAAACTTCAAGCGGCCATGACCCCGGTTTCGGGGCCTGCACTCACCGCGAAGATCCTTCCCCAAGGCGGATCTTCGAGCATCGTCATCACCAATCCGACGTCCGGCCCGATCACAGTGCCTTTGACCGGCGTCGACTGGAGCGCGGCTTCCAGCCGGGAGACCTTCGGCGGCCAAGTGACTTCGAGGGTACTCGTCAACGGCAACGGCGCCGCGGTTACGGTGACCGGTGCGCCGGCCTGGCAATGACGCGCCCGGCCGCCGGACTGCAAAACTAAAAGCCACAGGAGA
Organism: Burkholderiales bacterium; assembly: GCA_039931475.1. Taxonomy (GTDB): domain Bacteria; phylum Pseudomonadota; class Gammaproteobacteria; order Burkholderiales; family Burkholderiaceae_C; genus JBBPYC01. The sequence goes on from JBDTRV010000212.1 coordinate 463, forward strand.
AGAGCCATGTCAGGGAATGCGTTGATCGTCGAGAGCAACGACATGCTGGTCAGGATGTATCGCGCCATCTTCTCCGCGCTGGATTGCAGTGTCGTGCATGCCCGAACCCGGGAGGAGGCGCGGCGCCTGCTCCGTGGGGCGTCGCCAAATCTGATCGTCGTCGACGAGCGCCTGGCTGATGGGCTTGGCATCGACGCCGTGCGGGAAATCCGCATGAATCGGGATTTCTTGAAAACGCCCATCATCGCGACGATCTCGCGTCGTGGCTCAGTCGAAGACGGTGACCTGCGGGCGCTTGGCGTGGCGTCGGTCGTGACCAAGCCCTGGCAGTTCAGCGCGTTTTCGCAGCTCGCGAAAAACTATCTGAACAACCCATCCGCCGTCGTAAGCTGAAGAGGGCTGGCCGTGATGAATCCCCGTGACCGGCTGAAGGTCGCGCTGCTACTCGGGTGCATGTTATGCCTCGCACCAGGTTGTGCTGGGAACGCTTCGCATATCAGTGAACTGCCCAAGGATTCACGGTTCGCGGTTTATTACGGGACCGCTGAACCTTCGGCGATTCACGACTGGGACGTCGTCGTGCTCGACAGCGATGTGGACCCTGCAATCGTTCGTAATTTCAGCGCAAAAAGCCTGGTTCTTGGTTACCTCAGCGTGGGCGAGGTTCATGGCGGCCGAGCCTATGCCCCGCAAATCGGTCGCGAGGGGCTGCTGCTTTCAGCCAATGAAAATTGGGAAGGGGCCCGCTTCATCGACGTGCGCGACGCTCGCTGGAAAAAGCGGGTGGTCGAAGAACTGGTTCCCGCCATCGTCGCGCGCGGATTCAAGGGTCTGTTCCTCGACACGCTGGACTCCTCCGCGTATCTCGAATCAAGCGATCCGGCCCGGAATGCAGGCATGACCGATGCCGCCATTGATCTTGTCGCGGCCATCCGCCAGCGCTTCCCGAACCTGCCGATCATGGCCAACCGCGGGTACGACTTGCTGCCACGGCTCGCCGACAAGATCGACATGCTGCTCGGTGAATCCGTTCACACCACCTACGACGCGAAGTCGAAGAACTACGTGAGAGTCGAGCCGGAATCAGTGCGCTGGCAGCACGAGCGCATGTTCGAGGCGCGGCGGCTCAATCCCTCGCTGCGCCTGTTCTCGCTCGACTATTGGTCGCCATCGGATCGTGAGGGAATTGCCCGCATCTATGCCGAAGCGCGCGCCAATGGCTTCGTGCCGTACGTTGCAACCATCGATCTGTCCCAGATCGTGCCCCGTCCATGACGTCGGCGCGCAACTTGAAGCGTACGGCGCTGGCGACCGCGGTGGTCAAACCGAAGCGCCAGATTCGGCACCGGCCCGCACGCAGAGTGCCGGTGCTCAAGATCGCACTGCTGTTGCTGCTTGCCGTGGCGGGCAGTCTGCTGCTGGTGCCGCGCGGGGTCGAGCTGGCGTCGCTGTATATGCGCTGGGGTCAGGTCGAGCGCGCGCGACCGTTGCTCGAACAAGCGTATGCCGATGGCGATCGCACGGGCGCGACCATCGGATGGTTGGCGCGTGCACGTGCGGCGACCGGAAGCGTTCAGGGCAGCGTCGAATTGTTGCGCGAGTGGGTCGCGGCGCGGCCGGACGACATCGCTGCGCTGGAGTTGCTGGCCAGCATCTACCGCGGTGAGCCGCGTCCGGCGGAATACGTGGCGGCTCTGCTGCAACTTCAGGAGCGTGCGCCCACCGCGGAGCGGCAGCGTGAACTGGCGCGGCTGTATGAGGCCGAAGGCTCGCCTGCGCAGCAGATGGCCGCCTTGAAGGCGCTCGTCGAGCGTTTCAACACGGCCGAAGTGCCCGACTACCTGACCCTAGCCCGGTTGCAAGAGCGGCAGTCCAAGCCTGCGCTTGCGTTCGCGACGCTCGCCCGAATGGTCAAGCGGCATCCGGAGTCGTTTGACGCCAGCGTCATGGCAGCGCAGCTCAAGGCGCAGGTTGCGTTGGGCGACAGCGCCGCCGCAATGAAGGGTGCACGCGAATGGTTGCGCACGCATCCCGCGGCACTGACCGTCGAAGCATCCATGTTCGCCGGAGTCTTCGCCAGTGCCGGGCGCCCCGATCTCGCGATCGAATTGCTCGAGCCCCACCGCGCCGGGCCGCAGGCGAGTGCCACGCTGGTGACCGCCTGGGCACAGGCGATAAGCGACAGCGGCCATCCGGGCGATGCGCTGGCTGGCGTGTTGAAATTCGAGTCGGCGAGCGGCGACGGCGGAGATGCCGACTTGTCCAGGCTCAAGATTGGCCTGGCACTCGCCGCGGGCAAACTCGATGTTGCCGTGCAAGCGGTGAACGATCTCGGCATCTCGGAGGTGCCTCCGGATTTGCTCGAAGGGCTTGCCACTGCTGCACTTTCTGCGGAGAGAAAAGACGTGCTGGCGCTCGTCCGCGCCGCATCCGACACCCTTGGTGCCGAACGCCCCGTGCTCGCTGCTCGGGTTGCTTTTGCCCTTGGAGATCGGCCTGCAACGTTGTTCTGGAGCAATGCGGCCGCCGCCGCGGCGTCGGACGACCCGACGAGCGCGATCCAGCTCGCCCGATTGCAAAAGCGCATCGGCGAACCGCGCAAGGCGCTCTTTTCGTTGCAAGCCATCTCGCTGCGCAAAGCCGAGCCTGACGAGTTGGTCGAGTACGCGCGTCTGTGCGTTGAACTCGGCTGCGTGACCAACGGCCTGGCCAACATCGGCGAGCTGAGGGTGGCGCGCCCAAGCCCGGCGGCTGACAAGGCATGGGCGCTGCTGGCTGTCTCCGACCGGAAATACTTGGACGTTCTGGCTTGGCTGAACAGCGCGCGTGGCGGCGTCGCTTCGCCCGACCTGCTGCGCGACTTGCTGCATCTCTCGATGGATGGCAAGGCCTACCCGTTGGCGATCGCGGCGGGGCAGCAACTGCTCCGTCAGGAACCGTCGGACGCCCTGCGCCTGACCGTCGCCAATGCGATGCTTGCGTCCGGGCGGGCTGCGGAAGCCCTGGTGTTGTTCCGTGCGCTGAAAGACAGCGGCGGTGTTCGCGACGACGCCTATGTTTCAACTTTGCATGCAGCCTGGCGGGCCGGTGCTCCGGTGGCCGACGAATTGCGGCGCATCGCCCTTCATCGCCTCGCGAACGACCAACGATCGAAAGAGCGCGACGCGGCGATCCAGACCTTGGTCGCGCTCGGCGCCTACGCCGAACTGCTGCCGACGCTGGAACGCATGGCCGAATCCGATCCGCAGCGCTTCATGGGGCTGTTCACGGATGCCGCGACCAAGACCGGCCAGCGCGGGCGGCTCAATGCACTGTGGACCCGTTTGGCCGAAGCGGACGCAACGCCCTCGGCGCTGCGTTCGCAACTAGCGTTTCGGCTGCTTGAGGCAGGTGAGAAGAAGGCTGCCGACCGCGTGTTTCGCGCGTTGGCTGCATCCGCCGCGCCGGGCGACGAGGCCACGCAGCGTTTGCTGTTCGTCTGGGGACCTCGGCCCACCGCGGACCAGCTCGACTGGCTTGAGTCCAGAGCCAACCGCGCCACCGGTGGCGAGCGGGCCGCCTGGATGCGCCTGCTGATCGACCGCCAAGCGGCCCCGCGAGCCATTGCCGTATACAAGAAAGCTGGACCAGAATCCATCGGTCCTTCCGTGCGCGACGCGTATCTAGACGCCGCGGTGGCCGGCAACGACAAACCGGCCCTCGCGGCAGCCCTTCGCGAAGTGGCAGCGCACGCCGCCACTCCAGAGCAGCGGGGTCGCCTTGCCCAACTGGCTGCGAACACCGGTGTGCCGGCCTTGGAGCGGGAGTTGCTCGAATCCGCCGTCGTCTCGGGAGACGGCGATCCAAAGCTGCAGCGCTCACTGGCTCTACTGGCGTGGCGGAACCACGACATCGCGACGGCCGAGCGCGGCTTGGTGGCCTTCAACCAACGCACTGGGGGCGACTTAGAAACGCATCGCATCGTCGGAGACATTCGCCTGAAGCAGAACGATCCCGCCGCCGCCCACCGGTCGTACGAGCAGGCTCTTGCCGCGCTCGAGCGCAGCGGCGAAACCGGATTTCGAGTACGTGCTGCCCGGGCCAACCTGTTGTACCGCCTTGCGCGCCCGCGCGAGGCGAGGCAGGCCTATGAAGTGCTGCTGGCGGAGCGGCCGAACGACAAGAACCTGCGTGCGGATTACGTCGCGTTTCTCATGGACGCTGGCGACTCGGACAAAGCCCAGCAATTACTGGCGGCAGCACGATGACCTGTTGGCATGTTTCAGAAGTTTGGGCCAAAGGCAGTCTTTGCCGCGCGGCGCTGCTGGCGGTGGCATTGGTGCTAGTGGTGCCACCCGTTGCCGGGGCACAAGACGAAGCGCCGACGCCGGCGGCGTCCAGGGAGATCCGCTATGGCCCTTCCAGAACCGGCTTCGGCATCATGTTTTTTCGCACCGCGCACGGCGATGCGAAGGTCGACACTGCAGATGCGCGCGAAGTGTTCGTTTCGTTCCCGCAAGCCGCGCCGGCCTTCGATCCGGCGGACTTGCAGAGCAGGGCGAAGGATTGGCTGGCCGGTGTCAACCTTGGCCACGACGCGCTGTTGCTGCACCTGGCGCCCGGCGTGCGGGCCCACAGCGAACTGAACGGCTCGATCGTCACCGTCTGGCTGACGGCCGACGCGGCCGGCACGGCCGAGCCTGCCGAGACCACTGCAGCCGATGCCGCGGGCGGAGCACAGCGTCTTGACGTGCTGCGGGCTCGGATGCAACTGCGCGACCAACGTCTGCACGAGGCGCGCGCGCAATTCGAGACGCTGCGCAAGTCAATGCCCGAAAGTTCCGAACCCGTCGCCGGCCTGGCGCAGGTCGAAGGGCAGGC
>JBDTRV010000213.1:0-5303 GCA_039931475.1 Burkholderiales bacterium
AGTAAGGCAGGATGCCGCGCTCCTTCAGTTCCGCGTAGTTGTCGAACAGGTCGTGCATGGAGCGGAAGGTGTAGGCCAAATGATCGACGCCGAGCGTGCCGCGCTGCTCGCCGAGCTTGTTTTCGGGGTCCAGCACTTCAAGATTGACGAACGCAACGCGGTGGTGTTCGTCGTCGTAAGCCAGAAAGGAAATCACCGAATCCTGGTGCTGAACCCTGGCGTCGAACACGCTGCGATACCACTCGACCATCTTCGCGTACTGGCGCGTGCCATAGACGACTTGGGCGAATTTGTAGGGACGTTTCATGCGGTGTCTCCTGGTCGGCGAATTGATCTCCAAGGGTTTTTAGCGTAGCCGAATCGACATTCGGTGGCCGATCAGGCGCGGAGTCGAGGCGTGCCGTTGCGCGCGGCGCTTCGAATGGCGCCGTCAGATCGCCTCCTCCACCGTGAGTCGGTGCCGCACGACAATGTCGATGTCTCGACATCGGGCTTGTCGGGCGTGATCTCGCGATCGATTTCGGCGAACATGGCCGATGCGCCGGCGGCGGAAGTCATCGACACCATCGCGCCGCTGTTGCGAAAGCTGAACCTGCGCACCGTGCCCGCGGGCAGGTGCACCAGCGTTCCTGCGACCGCCGTCTGCTCGGCGCCATCGATCTGGAAATCGACCTCGCCCCGCGTCACGAAGAACGACTCGTCCCACGGGTGGCTGTGCGGTATCGGGCCGCTGCCCTCGGGGCCTTCCTGCAGAAAGATTTCATAGCCGCCGGTCGCGGCGTTCGACGCCAACACCGTGGTGTGCTCGCCGACGACATTCAAGGGGACGCTGATAGTCCTTTGGGGTCGCGACAAAGGCCTGCGGCTTCATGCGAAATCTCCAGTCGATGCAAGCATCAGGCCTGCACGCTGACGTCGCAGTGCTCGAGCACCGGCGGCTCGGACATGAGCGGCTTCATCTTTCCGATCTGTTCCTGGTAGTAGCCGTTGGTTTCGCCGGCCGTCATGTCGGCTTCGGTTTCCCACAAAGTGATCGAAATGCCCTTGCTTCCATCGGCGTCGGTCAGCAACATGGCGCCTTTGAACCCGGTTTGCTTCTTGCCGGCCGGCACAACCGAATCCTTATAGATCGCGGTCATCTCGTCCATCTTGCCGGGTTGGGCTTTGACGGTGACTACTCTTGCTTTCATGGCTTTTCTCCTTGAAGTGAAATGAATGCGATGCGCGCGCCGCTCAGGCGGTCTGCCAGATCGAGTCGTCCGTCGAGCCGGGGATGAAGCATTCGGCCGCGCCGTTGACCAGTTCCCAGTACTTGGGATCGGACGTCAGTTTTTTGACGAAGGTCTCCATCGCCCCGAGGTCGGCGTAGCGGATCGACCAGGCCACGCGCTGCGGATTGCCGCCGACCGGCGTCAGCACTTCGCAGTCAATCTGGTAGCCGTCCTTGAGGAACGCCGCGATCTGCTTGGCAAAACCCATGGCGGCGGGTGTCTTGCCGGGTTTGATGGATGTGACTCGAACAAAGGCAATCATCTTGGGTCTCCTGATTCGCCGAAGCAGCGGCGTCTGCGGTCGATGCGATCGACCAGATAAGGGTGCTTGCAGGCGCCTGGTGACGCCGCTCCCAATGTGGCGCATCGGCGCCTGGGCGTCCTTCAGCGGCACTAAAAGTTTCCTAATGTTTCCTAAACGACACCGTTCTGCTGTAATCGCATTCATCGCGATACGCGAAAGTTCCCCGTGTCAGATTCGATCGTCTTCGGCCGTTTCGAGCTGTTGCCCGCGCAGCGGCGCCTGCTCGAGCGCGGCGCGCCGGTGACGCTGGGTTCGCGCGCGTTCGACCTGCTGGTCGCGCTGGTCGAAGAGCGCGATCGCGTCCTCTCCAAGGAGAAGTTGCTGCACTTGGTCTGGCACGACGTGGTGGTCGAAGAAAACAACCTCACGGTGCAGATCGCGACCTTGCGCAAGGTGCTGGGAGCCGACGCAGTGGCGACCGTGAGCGGCCACGGCTACCGCTTCACGCTGCCGGTGACGCTGGCGCGGGCCGATTCATCGCAACCGAATTCGATCGGCAGCGCGGCGGACCTGGCAGCGCTCAAGCTGCCCGACAAACCGTCGATCGCCGTGCTGCCGCTGGCCCGCGCGGGCGGCGATGCGGCGCACGACGATTTCATCGACGGCATCACCGATGAACTGATCACCGCACTGTCGCGCTTTCACTCGCTGTTCGTGGTTGCGCGCGGCAGCGTGTTCAGCTACCGGGGTCGGGCGGTCGACGTGCGAACGGTAGGGCGCGAGTTGGGCGTGCGCTATGTGCTGGACGGCAGCGTGCACCTTGCCGGATTGCGCGTGCGCGTGGCGGTGCAGTTGATCGATGCGGTGCTCGGCCACCAGATCTGGGCCGAGCGCTACGAGCGCGACCTGAACGACATATTTACCCTGCAAGACGAGGTGGCAAACGCGATCGTGTCGGCGCTGGCTCCGCAGATCGAGACCGTCGAGGTCCATCGCGTGCAGGGATCGAAATCGCGCGACGCGAGCGCCCAGGAGCTGGCGCTCCATGCGTGGGCGCGCTCGCGCGACGGCCTCCGGCGCTCGAACGCGGGCGAGCGCGATCAGGCGATCGCGCTCGCGCGGCAGGCGCTCGCGATCGATCCGCATTCGAGCCTGGCGCTCAACGCGCTGGTCGACGCGCTGTCCTGGCATCTTTACTACGCCACCGCCACCTCGCGCGAAGCGGCGCTAGCCGAGGCGCTCGCGGCGGCGACGCGGGCGCTCGAGATCGACTGCGCCGACCATCTGGCCTGGCGCGGACGCGGCTGGTTGCGGTTCTCGATCGGGCAGATCGCCGAGGCGCTGTTCGACCTTGCCCGATCGGTCGCGCTCAATCCAAACGACTGCTTCGCGCTCGCGCGCCTGGGCGTGTGCGAAGCGGTCTCGGGCGATCCGGCGCGCGGCACGGCGCTGTGCCTGGACGCGCTGCGCCGATCGCCACGCGACCCGTCGCGCTTTCATCTGTTGGACAACCTGGTCTGGGCGCATTTCGCATCGCAGGCCTACCGGGAAGGGACCGACGCGGCGCGCCAGGCGCTGCGCGAGGGCGACTTCGCGGGCACGCGGCTGTGCTTGGTCCTGTGTCTGGTCGGCGCGGGCGACATGCCGGCCGCCGCCGCCGAACTGCGCCTGCTGCGCGAGCGCGCGCCGGCGATGGTGGCGGCGCGAATTGCCGGCGTGTGGCTGGCGACGGGTGAGGTGCGCGAGCGCGAGATCAAGCTCCTGGCGGCGGCCGATGCGTTTCGGCCGGAACCTGAAAAAGTCAGAAAAACAGGCCTTCACCGCTCGTCCAGCAAGGGCTTTCAGCTGCCCAATCGATAGCACCGCAACCGCCAGACTGACCCGGACGCGGCGGCGATGCGGTCCGGGTGGCGCTGGCGCTGCGGCGCGAAGATCGTCCGCTCACAGCACCTTGCGGTTGCCACCAAGCGACTGCTCGTGAAACGGAGCCGATCGATGGCGGGCGCGCATCGTGTCCCCACATGCGCATGTCGGCGCACCCGAATTCAACGACATTTTGGCAGATTGCGCGCTCCCATGCTCACTTTTACGCTATCTACTCAATAGCATTCGTCAGATTGCGCAAGTCCGAAAGCCGACAAAACCTTCATCCTGCTCCGGCAGCGCGTAGCGCCGGCACTTCGCGAAGTGCGCACGCGCGCGCGTGGCGAACGATGCGCCGCGCAGCACTTTCGCTTTCCCAAAGAGCGGCTCGACTTCGGCGGAAAGCGGCCCTCCGCGGTACTCCGGCCACGGTCGCAAGGTGGTCGCGGTCCATTCGAGCACATCGCCCCATTTGAAGCCGCGCCGCGCGGCGACGTGCGCCGCGACTTCCCATTCGACTTCGCTCGGCAGTCGGCGGCCGGCCCAGCGCGCAAATGCGTCGGCCTCGAACCAACTCAGGTGCATCACCTGCTGGTTGCCGGCCATCCGCACACCACGGCCGAACCAGTTTTGCAGCACTGCGCCGCTGCCGCCGAAGCGCGCGGCGCCAATTTGCTGCACGTGGCGCGGGCCGCGCCGGCCGTGCTCGGCTGCTTGCCGCGCAAGCCAGCGCCAGCCGGCGCTGCTCCACATCTCTTCGCGGTCGTAGCCGCCGTCGTCGACGAATTCGATGTATTGCGCCCAGGTGACGGGCTGAGAGTCGATCTCGAACTCGGGCACGTCGACCTCGTGCGCCCACTGCTCGACCTCAGGCACGTACCCGCCGCGCTCGCTACCCAATCGCCAGCGCGTGGCCGGGCAGACCAGCGGCTCGCGCAGATGCAGACCGAGCGGCGCGGCCAGCGGCAGCGCGAGGCCGAGCGTTTGGCAAGCGGTGACGAGTCGCTCGCCGGTGGCGTCTTCATGCGCGAGCGCGGCGCGAAAGAAGTACAGCGCGTCGTCGTCCTCCGGCGCTTTTTCGAGCAGCGCTAGGGTCGTCTCCAGCGTTTCGAGCAGGTAGGCGCGGGTCGATTGCTGGTCGGGCATGGCCCAGTTCCAGCGCTCGGCCGCCGGCGCCTGGCCCGGTTGCCAGAAGTGATCGGCTTCGGGTTCGATCGAGGCGATTCGTGTCGGCTCGCTGGGGCAGCGCGATCCGAGCGCTCGCCGCGTGTTGCGCGCGATCCAGAATTCGCCGAACCAGCCGGTATGGCCAGCGATCCAGAACGGCGGATTGGCGTCCGGAGATGGCTGAATCGGCGCGGGCGCCGCGGCCTGCGCCTGCTCGACCAGCGCGAGCGTGTGCAACGTGAGGTTGCGCGAGTCGATCAGCGCGAGCGACAGCATGTCGCGTCCGGCCTCGAGCACCGCCGGCGAGTCCACCGAGCGCCGTGCCGCGCGCGGCGGCCCGGCTGGCGCCGGCGGCACTGCGGGATCGGGCATTGTCATACTCGTCGATGATCGGCAGGCGCGGCGCGATCGGCGATGGATTGTGCGGACCAACTGTTTAAGGGAATACACGGTGCCGGCAAGCGGCGGGCGGGCCGGAAAATGGCTGTTTCTCAAATAGCCCGCAAAGCCTGCGAATGACGTGTCGATCCGGCATGCATTCGCCTTGGTTGAACGCCCGGCTCCAGATTTCAATGGAAGGTTTCGCATGAGCGCATTACTCAAGTTCTCCGGCGCGGTCGACTGGCTCAACGAGCACATCGGCCGCTGGTCGATCTGGTTGATCCTCGCCTCCACCTTGATCAGCGCCGTCAACGCGATCGTTCGCAAGATCTTCAACGTCAGCTCGAACGCCTACCTGGAAGTGCAGTGGTACCTGT
>JBDTRV010000214.1:0-5292 GCA_039931475.1 Burkholderiales bacterium
CGACCACGCGCACCAGCGGCGCGAGTTCCTGCGCGAGCATGGTCGTCGCCGCCTCGAGCGCGGCCTTGGACAAGGTGTAGCTGAAAAAATCCGGATTCAGGTTCCACAGCTTCTGGTCGAGCAGATTGACCACCGCGCCTGTCGCATCTTCATGGGCGCCCGCCGCGCCGTGCGGATGCAAGGCCGGCTCGGCCGCCTCGGCGATCACCTCGCGCGACAGCAGGTGCGTTTGCAGCGCTTGCGCCAGGATGACCGCCGGCGCGACGTTGGCGCTCATGTGGCGGGCAAGCGATCCGTGGCTGAAGGTGGTCGCGCTGTCGTTCTCGAACAGCGATGCGCTGTTGACCACCGCATCGACCCGCCCGAAATGCGCGATCACCCGCGGCAGCAGCGCGCGGCATTCGCCCTCGTCGGCCAGGTTGGCCTGAAATTCGGCCGCCGCGCCTGAGAGAGTCGCGCAGTCGGCCACCGTTTTGACGGCGTCGTGCGCCGACCCTCGGTAGTGAACCGCCACCTGCCAGCCCGCACGAGCGAGCGCGAGCGCGATCTCTCGGCCGAGGCGCCGCGCGGCGCCGGTCACAAGCACGGTGCGCAAGTTTGCTGCGCCAGAGGAATCAGGCATTGAGGGACAATCGATCGGACGATGAAAGCACAGGGTAGTTTAGCGAGCGAGGCTTTGAACGGCACTGCACTGCCGCTCAAAGCCAACGGGCTCGAAGCGCGCATCATGCGGCGGATCGAGGACGCGGGCGGATGGCTCGGCTTCGACCGTTTCATGGAGCTGGCGCTGTATGCGCCCGGGCTCGGCTACTACGCGAGCAGCGCGCGCCAATTCGGGCTGATGCCGTCTTCGGGCAGCGACTTCGTCACCGCGCCCGAGCTCTCACCGCTGTTCGGCCACACGCTCGCGCGCCAGGTCGAACAGGCGCTGGCCGAAACCGGCACCGACGAAATCTGGGAATTTGGCGCTGGCTCCGGCGCGCTCGCGCTGCAGTTGCTCGATGCGCTGGGCGGCAAGGTCAAGCGCTACACGATCGTCGATCTTTCGGGCGCTTTGCGCGAGCGGCAGCAGCAAGCGCTGGCGCGCCACGGAGACAAGGTGCGGTGGGTAGATGCGCTGCCCGAGCGGATGCGCGGCGTGATCGTTGGCAACGAGGTGCTCGATTCGATGCCGGTCAAGCTGCTGGCGCGCGTCGGCGGAAACTGGAACGAACGCGGCGTGGCGTTGCATCAGGGCCAGTTCAGCTTCGCCGACGTTCCGACCGACCTGCGCCCGCCGGTCGCCATCGACTCCGCCAGCGGCGACTACCTCACCGAAATCCACCTCGAAGCCGAAGCCTTCATCCGCACCATCGCCGACAAGCTGGAGCGCGGCGCGGCCTTCTTCATCGACTACGGCTTTCCGGAAAGCGAGTATTACCACCCGCAGCGCCACATGGGCACCGTGATGTGCCACCGTGGCCATCAGTCGGACGGAAACCCGCTGGCGGATGTCGGCGGCAAGGACATCACGGCGCATGTGAACTTCTCGGGCATCGCATTGGCGGCGCAGGATGCAGGCCTCGACGTGTTGGGCTACACCAGCCAGGGGCGTTTTCTCATCAACTGCGGTTTGCTACAAATAAAAGAGCAACAAAAGTCCACCCCACTAGCGCAAATGGACATTTTGATCATGGAACACGAGATGGGCGAGCTGTTCAAGGTGCTCGGCCTCTCCGCCGGCGGCAGCTTCGATGCGATCGGCTTCGCGCGCGGCGACCGCACGCACACGCTCTGACACTGGGAGGGACCAATGTTGCGCTGGCTGCTCGTCGTCTTCATTGCGCTCGTGGTCATGAACGCGGCGGCGCCGTATTTAGCCAAGTGGCTCGGCAAGCTCGGGCTGGGCCGGATGCCGGGCGACTTTCATTTCCGCTTTCGTGGGCGTGAATGGGCGATTCCCCTCGGCAGCACGGTGCTGGTGAGTTTGTTCGCGACGCTGATCGCACGGCTGCTCTGACCCGATCGCGCCGAGCGGCCGCTTTTCAGCGTTGCTTGGCGTTTACCGAACTTTGCGCGCGGGCCGCAGCCGCTTCACCCGGCCGCGCTACGCTATGGCAGCGCCCGCGTTGGGCGGAACGTTCGCGCCCGAAGCGCGCTCAGACCCGATTCATGGCCCACAACCTCCCTGCCCCCGCCCCGACCCGAACGCCACGCCAGCGCGGCCGCATCGGCTCGCTGACCGTCGTGCTCGTGCTGATGGCCCTGGTGCTCGCGGCCGCGGCATGGTGGTGGCGCGGCAATCAGGCGCGCGATGTGGCCGGCACCCCGAACGCTGCTGGCGCTGCCGCGCCGGCGGGATCGGCCAGCGCGCCCGCCGCCGGCAAGCCGGGCAGCGGCCGGCGCGGACCGGGCGCGGACCGGCCTCAGCCGGTCTCGGTCGGGGTTGTTCAACGCGACAACGTGCGCGAAATCGTCAACGCGATCGGCACCATCACCGCGTTCAACACGGCGGTGGTGCGCAGTCAGGTGGCCGGGCCGCTCAAGACGATCCATTTCAAGGAAGGTCAGGAGGTCAAGGCCGGTCAGTTGCTGGCCGAGATCGATCCGCGCCCGTTCCAGGCTGCATTGGCGCAGGCGCAAGGCACGCTGGCCAGGGATCAGGCCCAGTTTCGCAATGCGCAGGTGGACGCAAAACGCTACAAGGATCTGCTGGCCAAGGATTCGATCGCGAGCCAGCAGGTCGATACGCAGAACGCGCTGGTGCGCCAGTTTCAGGGGACGGTCGCGGTCGATCAGGCGGCGGTCGACAGCGCGAAGCTGCAACTGTCCTACACAAAAATCACGGCGCCGATCAGCGGCCGCCTCGGCCTGCGCCAGGTCGATGCGGGCAACAACGTCACTCCGACCGACACCAACGGCATCGTCTCCATCACGCAGACGCGACCGATCAGCGTCACCTTCGCGGTGCCAGAAGCCAGGTTGTCACAGATCACGCGCCAGATCGGCGGCATCGACGCCAAGGGCGATCCATCCAAAGCGCTACCGGTAGAAGCCTGGGACCGCGAGCAAAAGGTCAAGCTCGCGACCGGCCACGTCACCGCGACCGACAACGCGGTGGACATCACCACCGGCACCATCAAGGTCAAGGCCCGTTTTGAAAACGACGACAACGCGCTGTTTCCGAACCAGTTCGTCAACGTGCGGCTGCAAATCGGCACTCTGAATAACGTGCTGACGGTGCCCGGCACCGCGGTGCAGCGCGGCTCTGTCGGCACCTATGTTTACAAGGTTCAGGACGACCACACGGTGGCGGTGCGCAAGGTGGAGCCGGGCGTGGTCGATGGCGATCGGGTGAGCGTGAGCGGTGAACTGGCCGAGGGCGACCAGGTCGTGACCGACGGCGCCGACCGCTTGCGCGAAGGCGCGAAGGTCGAGCCGATCATTCCGGGCGCGGCGAATGTCGCTTCCAACGCGCAGGGCGCGGCCCAGACGGCAGCCGGCGCGCAGGGCGCGGCGAGTCCGGTCGCCGATGGCCAGCCCGCGATGATGGATCGGCTTTCGCCCGACCAGGCGGAAAAGGTCAAGGCGATGAATCCCGAAGAGCGCCGCGCCTACTTCAAGAAGCTGCGCGAACAGCGCGGGCCGGGCGCTGCCGCTTCCAGCGGAAGTTAGTCAGAGACAAAGGCCCCGCGCCGTGAACCTCTCGCGCCCGTTCATCCTGCGCCCGGTCGCGACCTCGCTGCTGATGGTGGCGATCCTGATCGCGGGCGCGCTCGCGTATCGCCTGCTGCCGATCTCGGCGCTGCCCGAGGTCGATTACCCGACGATTCAGGTCACGACGCTCTACCCCGGCGCCAGCCCGTCTGTGATGACCTCCTCGGTCACCGCACCGCTGGAGCGCCAGTTCGGCCAGATGCCGGGCCTGGCGCAAATGTCATCGACCAGCTCCGGTGGCGCGTCGGTCATCACCTTGCGCTTTTCCCTCGCCATCAGCCTGGACGTGGCCGAGCAGGAGGTGCAGGCCGCGATCAACGCGGGCAGCAATCTGCTGCCAACAGATCTGCCGATGCCGCCGATCTACAACAAGGTCAACCCGGCTGACGCACCGATCATGACCCTGGCGGTCACATCGCCGTCGCTGCCCGTGATCCGGGTCAACGATCTGGTCGAAACGCGGCTTGCGCAAAAGCTGTCGCAAGTGCCCGGCGTCGGGCTGGTGTCGATCGCGGGCGGGCACCGACCCGCGGTGCGAATCCAGGCCGACCCAGCCCGGCTCGCGTCGGTCGGACTTGGCCTCGACGACATTCGCACCGCGATCGGCGCGGCCAACGTGAACCAGGCCAAGGGCAGTTTCGACGGCCCCAAGCGCGCCTCATCGATCGACGCGAACGACCAGCTCAAGTCCTCGGGCGAATACGCGCAACTCGTCATCGCCTACAAGAACGGCGCGCCGATTCGGTTGCGCGACGTGGCAAGCATCATCGACGCGCCCGAGAACACGCGCCTCGCGGCCTGGGCCAATGAAACCCCGGGCGTGATCCTGAACGTGCAGCGGCAACCGGGCGCGAACGTGATCGACACGGTGGACCGCATCGACGCGCTGCTGCCGCAGTTGCGCGCGAGCCTGCCGGCCTCGCTCGACGTGCGGGTGCTGACTGATCGCACCGACACGATTCGCGCTTCGGTGCGCGACGTGCAGTTCGAGCTGATGCTCGCGATCGCGCTCGTGGTGATGGTGATTTTCGTGTTCCTGCGCAGTCCCACGGCTACCTTGATCCCGAGCTTCGCGGTGCCGCTGTCGCTGGTCGGCACCTTCGGTGTGATGTATCTGGCGGGTTTTTCGATCAACAACCTGACCCTGATGGCGCTCACGATCGCGACCGGCTTCGTGGTGGATGACGCGATCGTGGTGGTCGAGAACATCGCGCGCTTCGTGGAGGACGGCGAGCCGCCGCTCGAAGCCGCGCTCAAGGGCGCCAAGCAGATCGGCTTCACGATCATTTCGCTCACGGTGTCGCTGATCGCGGTGCTGATTCCACTTTTGTTCATGGGCGACGTGGTCGGGCGCCTGTTCCATGAATTCGCGATCACGCTCGCGGTCGCTATTTTGATCTCGGCGGTGGTGTCGCTCACACTCACGCCGATGCTGGCGGCGCGGCTGATCAAGCACACGCCCGAAGAGAGCCACGGGCGGCTGTACCAAGCCGTCGGTCGCGCATTCGACCGCACCATTCATCATTACGACCGCGCGCTGGTCTGGGTGCTGGACCACCGCACGGCAACGATGCTCGTGTTTCTGCTCACGCTGGC